>JBKXCY010000047.1:0-9888 GCA_046994005.1 Streptococcus sp. | reverse complement strand
TTCCTCAAGTTTGCCCCGGAGCCACACGGCCACAAGAAGACAGATGGAGAACTTGTCGATCCTTATGACAAGGATTTCTCAGGCTTTGTCTTTAAAATCCAAGCCAATATGGACCCTCGTCACCGCGACCGGATCGCCTTTGTGCGGATCGTATCTGGCGAATTTGAGCGTGGGATGAGCGTCAACCTGCCTCGTACTGGTAAGGGCGCTAAGTTATCTAACGTGACTCAATTTATGGCCGAAAGCCGTGAAAATGTCAGCAATGCTGTAGCAGGAGATATCATCGGGGTTTACGATACAGGGACTTATCAGGTTGGAGATACTTTGACAGTTGGCAAAAACAAGTTTGAATTTGAACCACTGCCAACCTTTACGCCTGAAATCTTCATGAAAGTGTCAGCTAAGAACGTCATGAAGCAAAAATCCTTCCACAAAGGGATTGAGCAATTGGTGCAAGAAGGAGCTATTCAGCTCTATACCAACTACCAAACAGGTGAATACATGTTGGGTGCTGTTGGTCAACTTCAGTTTGAAGTCTTTAAGCACCGGATGGAAAATGAATACAATGCCGAAGTGGTCATGAGCCCAATGGGGAAAAAGACCGTTCGCTGGATCAAACCAGAAGACTTAGATGAGCGCATGTCTTCAAGCCGAAATATCTTGGCGAAGGACCGCTTTGACCAACCTGTCTTCCTCTTTGAAAACGACTTTGCCCTCCGCTGGTTTGCGGATAAGTATCCAGACGTTGAGCTGGAAGAAAAGATGGGGTAAGGAACTTTTCAAAACTGATCCATAACAAAAAAATAAGAAAACGAAAATCTATCTGTTTTCGCTTTTAAAGGAGAAATGATGGGATTACTAAGTGGTTTGATGGGCAATGCCTCTCAAAAGAATGTTGATAAAGTAGAAAGAGATCTGGAAGATATCTTGGTGCCGGGAGAGCAAGTCACACTTGCTTTTAGCTTGATTCGTGATTTAATCGTCTTTACAGAGTTTCGTTTGATCTTGGTGGATAAGCAAGGAGTAACAGGAAAGAAAACTTCCTACAAATCCCTTCCTTATCGCTCCATCTCTCGATTTTCAGTAGAAACTTCCGGTCATTTTGATTTGGATGCTGAATTAAAAATCTGGGTCTCTTCAGCAGTGGAACCTTCAGAAGTTTTACAATTCAAGAGTGACAACAGTGTCATTGAAATCCAGCAAGCATTAGCCAGTGCGGTCTTTAAATAAAAAATCATGTTGATAGAGAACAGTTGAGAAAGGAGACGGAATGTTTATCGATAAACAATTGGGTCAAGATCGGAAATGGATCAATATCGACTCGGATTTGATTGCTGAAAATTCATATCTTTATAAAAAATACGATATTGACAAAGAAACCATTGAGTACGCGATGGATAAGAACGAACGTGCCCATATGGATTACAATCGAGAAAACGGAACGATCACCTTTATCTACAATGTATTGGATTTAGAAAAGGACAAGGAATACTACGAAACCATCCCCATGACCTTTATCGTTCAAGATACGCGACTCGTGACCATCAGTAACCAGGACAATGCCTATATCATTGAACAAATGGTTCGTTATTTGGAAAGCCATGAGGAGCTGTCGATCTATAAGTTGCTTTTTGCAGGTCTTGAAATGATCAGTAATGCTTATTATCCGATTATTGATCGCTTAGATAAGCACAAAGATGAACTCAATCGTTTGCTTCGAAAGACAACGACGACAAAGAATCTTTATGCCCTGTCTGACCTTGAGACCGGTATGGTGTATCTGGTCGCGGCAGCCAAGCAAAATCGGATGTTGCTAGAACATATCAAAGCACATGTCATTTATCGCAGGATGAATGATGTTGAAAAAGAGCAGTTTGATGATGCCATGATCGAAGCGCGTCAGTTGGTTTCAATGACCGAGTTGATTTCCAATGTCTTACAGCAGTTGTCTGGATCATACAACAATATCCTAAACAACAACTTGAATGACAACTTGACAACCCTAACCATCTTTGAAGCCTTGTTGGCGGTCTTAGCCGTTATCACCGGTTTCTTCGGAATGAATATCCCTCTTCCTATGACAGAGGATCCCAATGCTTGGATCTATGTATCCCTATGTAGCTTTATATTATGGCTCATTTTGGCAAAGGTCATGCGTTGGATTGTGAAAAAAAGATAAAAAAAAGAGGCTTGGAGAAATCCGAGCCTCTTCGTATCTAGAATAATCTGAGAAATAGGAACCATCTAGACACCTGCCCTCCTCTCCAAAGAAGGGGCAGTGTGAATAGTTCATCGACTGTACAAAATCTTCTTGGAAATAGTAGGAGTAGATTTAATAGTACTGAGTGGTTCTAAATAAATCAGAACTTAGAATAAATCGTTGAATCAGATAAAATGATCCTATTTCTTTATACAGAAATATTTTAGATACTAACTGTATTATACATATTTATTTGTAAAAACGCAAGATAAGAGTTACCAAAAAATAAAAGTTTTCCGATTTTTTTATACTCCAATGATGAAGTATATGAAATGGTCGCAAGAAGAAAACCAGTCCTGGCTAGGATTTGCGTCACTTTTCTGATTTCAAGCGATCCAGGATTTTTTCCTAAAAAATAAAATTAATCTCCTTTGACTATCATTTGCCTCTTCATTATGTTATACTAGATAAGTTGCAAACTTGTATGAGAGAAATGGTGGGGAGACTGAACAGATGGAAGGCTTCTGTTCGAAAGAAGACTCCCGCAAATAGGATCATGTTGCCTATTTGTTTGAAAAAACGATTCTAGTCAACAACATCCGTTAGGACGCAAAACATTTTTCTCTAAAGAAAATGTAGTCTTAAACAGACGGACTAGTTTTTCTTTAGATGAGTCTTGCGACAGGTAACCGGGAAGATGACTTCCTATGCAATCAGTGCGTATTCGCATTGAAAGAAGTTTGATAAAGTGGCTTCGCACCACTTTTTAGAAAGAAGAAAGAATTGAAATTCAATGAATTTAACTTATCTGCTGAATTATTAGCAGAAATCGAAAAAGCTGGCTTTGTAGAAGCAAGCCCCATCCAAGAACAAACTATTCCTTTGGCCCTTGAAGGAAAAGATGTCATCGGCCAAGCGCAAACAGGGACCGGTAAAACGGCTGCTTTTGGTCTTCCAACTTTGGAGAAGATTGATGTCGATAATACTGTGATCCAAGCTCTTGTTATTGCCCCAACGCGTGAGTTGGCGGTTCAAAGTCAGGAAGAACTCTTCCGTTTTGGACGCAGCAAGGGTGTTAAAGTCCGCTCTGTCTATGGTGGATCAAGCATTGAAAAGCAAATCAAAGCCTTGAAGTCAGGTGCTCATATCGTTGTGGGAACCCCTGGACGCTTGCTAGATTTGATCAAGCGCAAGGCCTTGAAACTTAATCATATTGAAACCTTGATCTTGGACGAAGCAGATGAAATGCTCAACATGGGCTTTTTGGAAGATATCGAAGCTATCATTAGCCGTGTTCCAGAAACACGTCAAACTCTTCTCTTTTCAGCAACGATGCCAGAAGCCATCAAACGCATTGGTGTTCAGTTTATGAAAGAACCCGAACACGTTAAGATTGCGGCCAAAGAATTGACAACTGATTTGGTCGATCAATACTATATTCGTGTCAAAGAAGGCGAAAAGTTTGATACCATGACTCGATTGATGGATGTCGAGCAACCTGAACTTGCCATCGTCTTTGGTCGGACAAAACGCCGGGTCGATGAATTGACTCGTGGCTTGAAGATTCGTGGTTTCCGGGCAGAAGGAATTCACGGAGATTTGGATCAAAACAAACGTCTCCGAGTCCTTCGTGACTTTAAAAATGGGAACTTGGACGTCTTGGTAGCAACAGACGTGGCGGCACGTGGCTTGGATATTTCAGGTGTGACTCATGTCTACAACTACGATATTCCACAAGATCCAGAAAGCTATGTTCACCGGATCGGACGGACAGGTCGTGCTGGGAAAACAGGGCAATCCATTACCTTTGTATCGCCAAATGAAATGGGCTATTTGCAAATCATTGAGAACTTGACTAAAAAGCGGATGAAGGGAATGAAACCTGCAACAGCAGCAGAAGCCTTCCAAGCGAAAAAACAAGTAGCGCTGAAGAAAATTGAGCGAGACTTTGAGGATGAAAAAATCCGGACTAACTTTGAGAAGTTTGGTAAGGATGCTCGCAAATTGGCTGCAGAATTCACTCCTGAAGAACTGGCTATGTATATCTTGAGCTTGACTGTTCAAGATCCAGACAGTCTTCCAGAAGTCGAAATTGCGCGTGAAAAACCATTACCATTTAAACCATCTGGTGGTGGCTTTGGTGGTAAGTCCAAAGGTGGTCGTGGAAATGGCCGTCGTGGAGACCAACGCCGTGATCGAAATCGCAGAGATGACCGTGAAGGTGGACGCCGTGATTTCAAACGCAAGTCGAATAAAAATAGCCGAGACTTTGAGGGCAAAGGTAATAAACGTCCTCATCGCACTTCCAATGAAAAGAAAAATGGATTTGTCATCCGCAACAAAGGGGATAAATAAGTCTTAAGGACGGTCTAGCAATAGGCCGTTTTTTATATGCAAATCAAAAATACAAGGGTTAACTAGCTGTTAACCCTTGTATATTTATAAGGAGACCTAAATGATAACTGACTCTTTTAGAAAAATGTATCATGATAAGGAGCATCCAAAAAAGTCAGACAACAGAAAGAATGAATTCCTAAAATGGAATATTTCTGTTAACATATTAAGTCTACAATTATTTCTAAGCCTTGTCAAGGATTTTTTCTTAATTTTTTAAAATTTTTGACTAGAAAAATAAAAATTGACAATCTTTTCTAAAAGGTTATAATGAATATAATAACTATACTAATTATAAAGAGGTGTCGCCCATGGTGATTGCATTAAAAAATGATGATCTAGAAGTACAATTTAAGACATTTGGAGGGGAATTGAGCTCCATTCGAAGTAAAGAAGGCATAGAATATCTTTGGCAAGGGGATCCAGAGTATTGGTCAGGACAAGCGCCGGTTCTGTTTCCGATTTGCGGGAGTGTTCGTAATGGTCAAGTGCAGTATCATCTAAAAGATGGAGTGAAGACAGGCCAGCTTCCAAGACACGGCCTCATTCGCAAGAGAGAGTTTGAACTCAAAGAACAAACAGACCATCGTCTTGTCTTTGAAATCACCTCTAACGACGAGAGCTTACAAAATTATCCCTACCATTTTCGAGTGGAAATCGATTATGAATTGAAAGGGAAAGAGATCACCATCACCTATCGCGTGCAAAATTTAGAGTCGGATCAAGTCATGCCTTATTTCATTGGAGGGCATCCAGCCTTTCGTTGTCCCCTTTTAGCAGATGAAGACTATGAAGACTACGAGTTGATTTTTGAAAAAGAAGAAAGCTGTAGCGTTCCTCTCTTGTTCACAGAAACCGGTTTGGTTGATCGCCTGCAGCGGACACCATTTTTAGACCATAGTCGTAGCTTACCTTTGCGCCATGAACTGTTTGAAAAAGACGCCATTATTTTAGATCAATTAGCCTCCAAATCTGTGCAGCTCCTCTCGAAAAAATCCGGTAAAGGTTTGGAATTTTCCTTTGCAGATTTTGAGAATCTCGTCCTTTGGTCTACCAATAACAAGGGGCCTTTCATTGCCTTGGAGCCTTGGACGGGTATTTCCACATCTGCAGAAGAGGGCGATTTCTTCGAAGATAAAAAAGGTGTGATCCAGTTGGCTCCTCAAGAAACACGGAGTCACCAGTACCGTATCACCATTTTGTAAATGAAAAACCGTTGGACTATGGAGTCCGACGGTTCTTTTTGATATAGTTTAGCTTTGCTTGGCGCGATTTCTTTTTAAAGAGAGACTCGGCAGACATAGCAGAGGGTTTATCTGGATAGGATTCTTGGTAAAGAAGTTTAACGGGGAGGCGAGCCCGTGTGTATTTGGCCCCTTTTCCAGCATTGTGAGTCTTCAGGCGTTTTTCGACATCAGTGGTATAGCCAGTGTAGAGAGAGCCATCCGCACACTCTAAAACATACATGTAAGCCTTAGTTTCCATAGTAGATCTCATGAATCTCGTCTGTATAGCTGCCATCTTCATTGTGAATAAAGAGAGGAGGCAGAATTTTTAAGCCATCCAGTGAGCCATCCTTGATCGCCTCAATCAATAACATATTCGCCTCTTTGGTCACTTTGGGATAGACAAACTGGATCCGCTTAGGTGCAAGATTGTAACGTTTCATGGTTTCGATGATATCTAAAAAGCGATCTGGACGATGAACCATCGCTAAGCGACCATTTGATTTGAGAACCCGCTGGGCCACATGGCAAATCTCATCTAAGTTGGTCGTAATTTCATGCCGAGCTAAGAGGTAGTGTTCACTCTCATTGAGATTGGAATGCTCATCCACCTTGAAATAAGGAGGATTGCAGAGGATAATATCCACCTTACTCCCCTTGATATGTCGAGGCAAATGCTTGAGGTCATCGGTGATCATGGACATTTGCTGGTTCAAGCCATTGAGGGCAATCGAGCGGGTAGCCATATCCGCCAAACGTTCCTGAATTTCGACACCAATAATCTGAGCTTCTGTCCGAGTGCTCGCAAAGAGTCCCACAGCTCCATTTCCAGCGCAGAGATCCACGATCAATCCTCGCTTGGGTAATTTTGGAAAACGCGATAGCAGGACGCTATCCACGGAGTAACTAAAGACTTCCCGATTTTGTATAATTTTCACATCACTTGAAAAGAGTTGATTGACGCGCTCGCCGTCTTTTAATTCGATATCTAACATAGCTCTATTATAGCATGAAAAGAAGCTTGAGGAAAGATCGTTAGAACATAAAAAGTTGAGAGTTTTTACTCTCAACTTTAATCAAATTCATAATTTTGTAGAATGGTTGTCAGGATAAAGACACCAGTAAAGATGGCCATCAATGCCAGATAAACTGGGAAAGTAGTAGCCGTAAGGAGTGAAATCTCGATCAAGTTTTTCAGGACGACCGCAGATGCGTAAAATCCAACAACTGAAAAGAGAATGAGAAGGGTGCGCCAAATGTTCAGTGGTAGGCAAGCACGGATAACGGATAGGAAACCGATGGATCCAAGTAAGTAGTAGGATACAGTAGACATATCGGCTGCAGACCAACCATGGCTTGCTCCCCAAAGGCGAATGAACAAGACACTAAAGACGACCATCAAGGCGCTTGGTAAGGCTAACAGAAGGGAACGTCTCAAGAAGTGTTTTTCAACAGGTTTGATATTGCGTTCAAAAGTCAATACAAATGGTGGGAATCCTTCGACGAATTGGTCAATCAGGGTGATTTGAATAGGGATGAAAGGGAAAATCAGCAAATAGTTGACGTTAAAGAAGAGAGCACTGGCAATACAAATGATAGCCAAGAGGAAGGAATAGATCGTTTTGATAAAGAAGATTGGAGCGATTCGTCCAATGTTATTCACCACACGACGGCCTTCAAAAAGAATTTCTGGAACGTCATTAAAGTCAGAGTTCAAAAGAACAATATTGGCAATTTGACGGGTTGCTGGATCTCCCTCGGCCATCACGATGGAGCAGTCTGCTTCGCGAAGAGCAAGGATATCATTGACCCCATCTCCTGTCATAGCAGTCGTCCGACCAGCTGCTTTCAAGGTTTGGATGAGCAGTTTTTTCTGGTGAGGAGACACACGCCCAAAGATAGCTGTTTCTTCTGCTTGATCCACTAATTGATCATCAGAAATTTTTGAACAATCGATGTAGTTTTCATAATTTTTGAAGCCAGCTTGTTGAGCGATATAAGAGACCGTCACAGGGTTGTCACCGGAGATGATTTTGAGATCCACTCCTTGAGAGCGCAAATACTCAAGAGTATCTGAAGCCCCTTCACGAATGGGGTCTGTAATCTCAATAACCGCAATCCCTTCAAGATTTTCAGGCAGTTTCAATTCCTGCATGCTGATCAGTTCTGAACTGTGAGCCAAGACGAGCACGCGCGATCCACGAGCTTGTGCTTCGACGACAGCAGCGGGATTTTCTTTAAGGAGCATTTCAGGAGCACCGAGAAAGACGGTTCCAAGGTTGGATAGGTGCATGGCTCCCCATTTCCGATCACTTGAGAAAGGAATAATGTTTTCCGCAGTATAAGCATGCTCCAACTCCCCATAAGCCTTGCGAATAGCTTGAGCAGTAGGATTGGTGTCCTCGCTATATTGCATGTAAGCAGAGAGGATGACCTGGATCGTCTGTTCCGAAAAATGATCAGATAAGCTATGGAGAGCTTCGACTGTCATCTTCCCTTGAGTGATGGTGCCGGTCTTATCAAGACACAAGGTATCCACACGCGCCAGGGTTTCTACTGAGTACATTTCTTGGACAAGAACCTTGCGCATACCGAGCTTAATAACCGCTGTCAAAAGAGACGTAACTGTCAGAAGGGCGATTCCTTTTGGCAACATTCCCAAGAGAGCTGTGGAAGAATTCACGACAGCATCCTTGATTGGCAGCATCTTGATCAACAGTGCTTCAAAGAAGAGGGCAAGGCCAAATGGGATGATAATTTTACCAGTGAAGCTTGAAATTTTCGCTAAGTTATAAAGAATACGCGAATTGATAGGCTTCAGAGTTTTAGCTTCCATCATCAGTTTGTTAGCATAGTTGTTTGCTCCAACTCGCTTGACACGGGCATAGACTTGACCACTGGCAATATAACTACCAGAAAGCAGTTCATCACCAACTTCTTTTAAGACCAGATCACTCTCACCAGTCAGCATAGCTTCATTGGCTTCAGCGATACCAGACATGACTTCAGCATCACTAGGGATCTGCTCACCCGAAGATAAGAGCATTAAATCACCTAGAACAAGCTTTTCTGGTGGAATCGCATCTTTTTCCCCGTCTCGAATGACAGTCACTAGCTCTCGACTCATGAGGTTGAGCTTATCAATCATCCGCTTGGCGCGCATCTCGGTCATGATTCCTGTAATGGCATTGAAGCAAATGACTGCAAAAAAGATCATATTGCTCCAAGCCTGTACAGCAGCCAAGGCCACGGCAATCACAAAGTTTAAGGTATTAAACAAGGTGAAGACGTTGCGCTTGATGATTTGCCAGGTACTGGTACTTGTATTCGTTGTAAAATCATTGGTTTGTCCGCGATCCATTTTCTTGCGAACTTCACTGAGGGATAACCCCTTTAATTCATTCGTTTCCATAGACAATATGATATCATTTTTTTGCGAAAAAGACTATCTAGAATAGGTCCGCTGAGACATTTTTTATCTAAAAAAAGTTTGCGGTCAAAATCAGGTTACGGTATAATGAGAAAGAAGGTTCAATATGATTGACTATCATGTTGAGAGATTAATGAAATGGATTTGAGGAACAACTATGTTTTATACCTATTTACGTGGCCTTGTTGCCTTTATTCTGTGGGTTTTAAATGGGAATGCCCATTACCATCATAAGGACAATATTCCAGATCGAAAAGAGAACTACATCTTGGTATCCCCTCACAGAACTTGGTGGGATCCAGTCTATATGGCCTTTGCAACCAAGCCAAAGCAATTTATCTTTATGGCGAAAAAAGAACTCTTTACCAATCGTATTTTTGGCTGGTGGATTCGTATGTGTGGAGCTTTTCCGATCGACCGTGAAAATCCGGGAGCAGAAGCCATTAAGTATCCTGTCAATATGCTGAAAAAGAGCAACCGATCCTTGATTATGTTTCCAAGTGGAAGCCGTCATTCTCAAGATGTCAAAGGCGGTGTTGCTATCATTGCCAAAATGGCGAAGGTTCGTATCATGCCAGTGACATATACTGGTCCAAGAGACTTGAAAGGGTTGGCAACGGGTGAACGCATTGATATGA
>JBKXCY010000046.1:0-10020 GCA_046994005.1 Streptococcus sp. | reverse complement strand
ATACTAAGTACATCAGAGTATTGCATTTCATGCAATACTTAACACTAATGGCTCTAAAGAATATAAGGATTGTTTGATATTTTTTTGCGGCAATTCTTATATTCAAAATTTTAGTAAAATGTTGCTAATTAGTGATAGAGGAGGTTATATATGGAAACAAGAGAAGAAATTGTTTCGAAACTAGAACTAATTCGTGAGAATATTTTAGGATTTATTCAGGCACGTTCACGTCAAGTTACACTTGTTAATCAAATGAGAACAGCAAAATTGATTCATCAAGATGAATATAACGATAACACATTGTCTCATAAATCTCTAAAACTTGCTTTTTCAATTATGGTATTTTCAAGTATTGCAATACTATTAGGGGATTTATTGTATGTCATCTTACTTGGTGCTGTGAATCGATTAATCGGAGATATTATCTTTGAAGTTTTATTCTTATCAGGATTTTTATTTCTATTGTATCGTCGTATGAAAGGTTCAAAGAATAGCTGGATTTATCCAGCAACACTGATTATGGGAGGGATCTTACTGGTATTCCCTCTACGTTTGCTTTTGACTCCTAATCCTATAACATTAATTCTACTTGGAGTATCAATTGTAGCCACCTATTTCATCATTCAAAATAAGCTGGAACTAATGATCGCGTTTGTAAATAAAGGTATTCGTAGTAAAAATGAACAGCATTTAAGAGATTACCAAGCAGTGGTTGCAGAAAATCAACGATTAGAATTGGCCTATCAGCAAGAGGGACGATTGATGGAAAATTTCCGGAATCAAGCTGTAGCAATTGGTCAAGGATGGTACCCTAAGGATTATTACGCACTAGATGCAGTGAATTATCTAATTCACGCGTTTAATAACTTTAAAGCAGATAACATAAAAGAAGCGATTAATTTATATGATACATATTTAGACCGAGAAGCACGTCGAGCGTTTGAGGCAGAAATGATCGAACTTGAGAAAGAGCAGATTATTAATCAAGAACGTATGATCAAGCTTCAAGAACATGCAAATATTTTAAGAGCAAGACAAATTGCAGAAACACAAGAAAGCGTGTTTGCATCACGCGCTGTAGCAAGTGAACTTGAGAATATTCGTTATGGAAGATAAGAATCCGGGATAAATAGGTAGGGAAGTAAATAGAAGGAATATAATTATGAATAAAACAACAAAGAAAAGTATTGCTATCAGTGCTACTATTATCAGCTCTTCGTAACTGCTGTAACCTCAGATTGTACAAGCTGAAGAAGCGTCAGTTGCTCAACCGCATGCAGAAACACCGGAAACTACTTCAAATATTGACCATCCTGCTGAGGTTACAAAAGAGGCAGTTGATACAGCAAAAGAGCAAGCTGATGCTGCGGCTAAAACAGTAACAGAACAAGAAAAGGTTGTCAGTGCAGCGGATCAAAGGGCTAAGGAAGCTGAAGCTACTGAAAAAACAGCTGCTGAAACCTATGAAAAAACAAAGGAAGCTGCTGAAAAAGCAACTCCAGAAAATATTACAAAAGCTGAAGATACTATTAAAACAAAAGAGGATGGGGTAAAATCGGCTGAAGAAACTGTAAAATCAGCTGAAGAAGGTGTGAAATCAGCTGAAAAAGCGGAATCTGAATCAGAAAAAGCTTATGAAGAGACTACCAAACAAGTAGAAGATGAAAAAGTAAAAGTCGAATTAGCCAAGGAAGAAGTTAAGAAGGCTGAAAAAGCTCTTAATGAAACAACATTAAGCAAAGCACAAGAGACAGTAACGATTGCGGGAAATAAACTGAAAGATGCAGAGTCTGTGAATAAAGCAGCTCAAGACGAATTGACTCGTGCAAAAGAATTCGACGCATCTCGTCAAGCTAAAATCGATGAAACAAAATCAGCTCTCGATAAAGAACGTACTGAAAAGAACATTCCTGCTCTTGAAGATAGCCTTGCATCTGCAAAAGCTAACGTAGAAGCTAAAGAAAAAGCTCTCGCTGAAACAAAAGCTAAAGCCGGTGCCGCTCAATCTGAAGTCGATGAAGCCCAAAAAGCTCTTGATGCAGCAAACGCTCTATATCAAGAAAAACTCGCTAAATTAAAACAAGATGAATCCCTTCGTAAAGTAGTCGTTCCATCTGAATACGCAAAACATGACGTCGAAGACTATGCTTGGTTCATTGCTCATCAAGATGAATATATGAAATTGCAACCAACAGTTGATTGGGAATCTTATAGCCAAAAAGGTATCGGTACAAACAAAGAAATCGTCGACCTTGCAAACCTTACAGTGGCGCAACGTAAAGAACTGGCTGAATTCGCCGCTCAAATGTTGAGCGACATCAACCAACAATACTGGTCACAACGTGAACCTGGCAAAACAGTTGCACCTCTTCAATTGACTGTAGGAGGACAAGAATTCGCAGATAATATTGCTCAAAAATATTCGGATTTTTACAAGAATAATGGTGGGACTCCGGAGATAGTACCGACAAACTTTAAACATCTATTTGATGTGTTAATTAAATATAGTGCAAGAGAATCTCTTGGCCAACTTTTACCTGAATGGCATAAAGAAAACATGGGTGGATACACTATGTTGAACTTGAAACAAGATATTGCTAGTTCTATCCGTCAAATGATGTTTGCTGACGGCGATCAATCAAATGGTCACACTAAACACTTGATTAGTCTTCAAGGTACTGGAATCGGTATCAGCGTAAGTTCTGGTTCACTTCACATCTTGTCAACAAATCGCTACAAATCAAGACAAAGAGACTACATTAGCACTGACGCTGAATATAAAGCATCTTTGACAGCTTCTGTAGAAAAAGAAGAACAAGTACTACAAGCAGCTAAAGATAAGAAAGCGATCGCTGACCAAGCGGTTAAAGCTGCTGAAAATGACCTTGCTTCTGCAAAATCAGCTCAAGTTGACGCTCAAACAGCCTTAAACGCAGCCCAAAACACTATCGCTAAAGCTCAAAAAGCATACGATGACGCTCTCGCAGTTAAAGAACAAACACCTACGGCTCAAACTAAAGTCGATGAAACAGCGAAAGCTCTTGAAGCAGCTAAAGCTGAACTCGCAACGGCTCAATCAAATCTTGCAAACTTGCAACAAGTTCGTGCACAACGCGAATCTGAATTGAAAGACGCTAAAGCTAAATTGGTTGCTCAAGAAGAAGCTCTGAAACAAGCTCTTCAGGCAGCTCTTGATGCTGAAAACGATTTGAAAGCAAAAGGTCTTGCAACAACTGAATCAAAAACTCAAGTTGAACGTGCTAAACAAGCTGTCAAATCAGCTGAACAAGCTGTACAAGACGCAAAAGATTATCTTGAATTGCTCAAAAACGCTCCTGTGAAACTTGCGGAAGCTGAAAAAGTATTGACTGAAGCTAAAGCAAACAGCTGAAGCAAAAGCAACATCGAAACAGAAATTGCAAAACTTGAAGCATTGAAGTTGAAAGCTAAAGCGTCTCAAAGATTACAAACGTGTCTTCGAACATACCAAAAACTCGTTCAAGCAAAACAATTGGAAAACAACTCGAACAAGAACGTATCAAACACGAAAACGAAACCGTCGCAACGAACCAGTTCGTCATGAATCTACTCAAAACAAAGTGATGAAGACAACTGCTCCAACTGCAACCACAACAGTAACACCTGGTGCAATTACACCAGTCGCACCTCAAACTAAACAAGCAAACACTAAAGAATTGCCATCAACTGGTGAATCTACAAGTGCACTTGGACTTATGGGCGTAGCAATGGCTGCTCTAGGTCTTGCTGGATTGAAACGCAAACGCGAATCAAAATAAAAACACTATTTAGGCTGGGGAAACCCAGCCTAAAATGATATAATTTTAAGAAAAAGATTGTTAAATGGGGAATTTTTTATGAAAAAGGTTATGTTTCACTACTGACGGGTGCATCGTTTTATTCTTGCAGCTTGTGCGCCGAAGCGCCATGAACAAAGTAAACCAAAAACGGCCACATCATCGGCGGTTAAAAAAGAAAAGAAGAATATAGGTCGAAGTATTATCAAGAGGTTTTGAGCGGTACAAAGCTTATGAATCAGCAATTACGCAAAGTCAACGCTTTACAAAATGAACCGAAGAAGATTGATGCGACTTTGAAGAAGTGCGTATGTTTTTAATCTTCAAACACTTGGGAGCACTAATGAGTGGGAATATGCTTTTGATGATCTTAATCAAGATGGTAATGACGAGCTACTGATTGGGGATGGCAAAACGATTGCTGCTGTGTATTATTTGAAAGATACCCAGCCAACCTTGCTCCACGTAGCCTATGTGGCTTCTGCAGGTGGCTATCGCTCCAGTTTAGAAGTTTTTGACAATGGGCAAATCGTTTATGCTACTTGGCAATCCCTTAATCCAGAAATGGAATTAACCCTTTATTCACTAGGAAAAGGGGGAGCCAAGGAAGAAAAGAAAGCAACCATTCAAATTGGTGGGAAGAAAACAGCAGAACAAGCTCTTGGGATTTCAGCCAAGAAGTTGGACCTCAGTAAGCTTGACTGGAAAACTTTTGACGGTTCAGGGGATTCCAAATCAACAGCAAAAGCAGAAGAGAAAAAATCAGAAAGCTTCCAAGTACAAGTTAGCGTGGCCGATCTTCGTATTCGAAAAGAACCGTCTACTTCAGCTCCATCTGCAGGAATGATCGCAAAAGGAACTCACACCATTACGGAAACAGTGGATGCGGATGGTCATACTTGGGGCAAATTGGAATCTGGACAAGGCTGGATCGCCCTTGACTTCACAACGCGCGTGGATGGGAATGCCGAATCAGCTCCTGCCCCTGCCAAAACAAGCACTGAGATGAATCTAGATGAAATAAAAGCTGGAAATTTCTCAAGTGTAGCGGGAGTTTGGAAAAATAAGTACGGTACGAGCATTGAGTTTAATGCGCAAGGAATTGTGAAAGTCAATGGTAGTGCTGTCAATGGTGTTCAATTTTCTGGTTTTTACTTCAAGGAGGGTAATCTACACGGAGTTAGTCGGATGCCTGGGGCAACGAATGAAACGCCTATTCTTTTCATTCCTTCAAGAGAAGGTGGCAGTGAATCCATTTACTGGAGTAAGAGTGATGCTACGAATGGGAACGATTTGTACTACCGTGTGGACTAAAAAAAGGAGACAAGCATGAAAAAAATAGGAACATATTTACTAGCTGCAGCCCTCTTGCTTTCTCTAGCAGCCTGCGCCCCAAAACGCTATGAGCGTAAGCACAGCCCGGTGGGGGCTTCATCGGTCAAAAAATCATCTGACAAAGCCCAAGAAAAAGAGCAAACAGAAGAAGCTAAGTCAGATGAACATGATAAAGAAGCCATTGGGACCTTATCAAAAGCAGACCAAGCGGATATCTATTCGATCATTGAAAACAGTGCGTCTTTGACCTATTCACTTCAGGTGCAACCGACTCGTTTGCTGGAGTTGAACAATGATCACGGTGCAGTTGATGGTTACCCACAAGACATGTTCATTGATTACTACAATACCTACACGCCGGGAACTTATAATTTGCAAGATGTCATTAATAAATTGAATGCTGAAGAGACCTCGGACTCTATCCGTAGTCTGTCACAAGACCAGCTGATCCAACTGACAAACGAAAAGAAGGACGGCTGGATCTATTCGACAAAAGACAAGGCCTTCTACGAAATTGTAGCTGGTGGTCGTGGCGGAGCGATGCCACCGATGGAAATTCCTTCACCGGATGAATGGGTGGTCAATGAAGATTCAGTTGAAGTGACAACGACTATCCAAGGCACTTCCGATCCATACAGACGTTTTGTCTTGAAACGCAACAACAAGAACTACAAGGGTGGAACCCACAAAACACGCTTTTATGTCGACAGCACTGAATTCGTGAAATCGTAAAAATAATCAAAAGCTATATCTAGCTCTAAAATTTTTATATAGAACTTGCTGAAGATTCACAGAAAAAGGCCATCAAAGCCTTTTTCTTTTGGGCTTGAATATGTTAAAATAAAAGGTATACGTGCTTGGATACAAAGATGAGGATATAACATATAGATAGGCTGCGTCAATCGAATGCTATCATGCGTAATTGAACCCGCCTACAACTCTGTGGAAAAAGATAAATCTACTAGGAGCGTTCGCTCCGTCGTTCGATTTCCTATTTTCCTTTGAGTTGCTTAACGGCTTAGTATCTTGATAGTTGAACACGGGCTAAATCCCTAGTGAAAAAGATAGATTTCCTAGTGTGCGTGGCACACTGCGTCAATCTCCTATTTTCATACGGGATTCTTCACGCCCTTTGTATCCTGATTTTTGTAGGCAAGTCGTATAATTTTATCAATCCAAAGGGGATTACAATGACAAAACAAGTGTTTCAAACGACTTTTGCGGGTCGTGAGTTAATCGTAGAGACTGGTCAGGTTGCGAAGCAAGCAAATGGCGCTGTTGTCGTGCGTTATGGTGAGTCAACTGTCTTGACGGCAGCTGTCATGTCTAAGAAAATGGCAACTGGGGATTTCTTCCCACTTCAAGTCAACTACGAAGAAAAAATGTATGCGGCTGGGAAGTTTCCTGGTGGCTTTATGAAACGGGAAGGTCGTCCTTCTACTGATGCGACCTTGACAGCGCGTTTGATTGACCGTCCGATCCGTCCAATGTTTGCGGAAGGTTTCCGTAACGAAGTGCAAGTGATCAACACAGTCCTTTCTTACGATGAAAATGCATCTGCCCCAATGGCAGCTATGTTTGGTTCATCCTTGGCGCTTTCTATCTCAGATATTCCGTTTGACGGACCAATTGCTGGAGTACAAGTGGGTTATGTGGATGGGGAGATCGTCATCAACCCAACGCAAGAACAAGCTGAGCGCTCGCTTCTTGAATTGACAGTAGCTGGTACCAAACACGCTATCAACATGGTAGAGTCTGGCGCTAAAGAATTGTCAGAAGAAATCATGTTGGAAGCTCTTCTGAAAGGGCACGAAGCTGTTAAAGAATTGATTGCCTTCCAAGAAGAAATCGTAGCAGCAGTTGGGAAAGAAAAAGCAGAAGTAGAATTGCTTCACGTGGACGCTGCATTGCAAGCTGAAATCATTGCAGCCTACAACAGTGACCTCCAAAAAGCAGTTCAAGTAGAAGAAAAATTAGCTCGTGAAGCTGCGACTCAAGCAGTGAAAGACCAAGTGACAGCCGTTTACGAAGAAAAATATGCAGACCACGAAGAATTTGACCGCATCATGCGGGATGTCGCTGAAATCTTGGAACAAATGGAACACGCAGAAGTGCGTCGTTTGATTACAGAAGACAAGGTTCGTCCGGATGGTCGTAAGGTTGATGAAATCCGTCCGTTGGATGCACAAGTCGACTACCTTCCTCGTGTGCACGGTTCAGGTCTCTTTACTCGTGGACAAACGCAGGCTCTTTCTATCTTGACCTTGGCACCAATGGGTGAAACGCAAATCATTGATGGTTTGGATCCTGAGTATAAGAAACGCTTTATGCACCACTATAACTTCCCTCAATACTCTGTAGGGGAAACTGGTCGTTACGGTGCACCTGGTCGTCGTGAAATTGGTCACGGTGCTCTTGGGGAGCGTGCCCTTGCTCAAGTATTGCCAAGCTTGGAAGAATTCCCATACGCAATTCGTTTGGTAGCAGAAGTCTTGGAATCAAACGGTTCTTCATCTCAAGCCTCTATCTGTGCCGGCACTCTTGCCCTTATGGCGGGTGGTGTGCCAATCAAGGCGCCAGTAGCAGGGATTGCAATGGGTCTGATCTCAGATGGAAACAACTACACCGTATTGACAGATATCCAAGGTTTGGAAGACCACTTTGGAGATATGGACTTCAAGGTTGCAGGTACGCGTGACGGGATTACAGCCCTTCAAATGGATATCAAGATCCAAGGGATTACTGCAGAAATCTTGACAGAAGCGCTTGCTCAAGCCAAGAAAGCTCGTTTTGAAATCCTTGATGTCATCGAAGCAACCATTCCAGAAGTGCGTCCAGAATTGGCGCCAACTGCTCCGAAAATTGATACCATCAAGATTGATGTGGACAAGATTAAGATTGTTATCGGTAAGGGTGGAGAAACCATCGATAAGATCATCGCTGAAACAGGCGTTAAGATTGATATCGACGAAGAAGGTAACGTATCGATCTACTCGAGCGACCAAGCGGCCATTAACCGTGCTAAAGCAATCATTGCAGGCTTGGTTCGTGAAGCCAAAGTGGACGAAGTCTACCATGCTAAAGTGGTTCGGATCGAGAAATTTGGTGCTTTTGTCAACCTCTTTGACAAGACGGATGCCCTCGTTCATATCTCTGAAATGGCTTGGACGCGCACCAATCGTGTCGAAGACTTGGTAGCCATCGGTGATGAAGTCGATGTGAAGATTATCAAGATTGACGAAAAAGGTCGTGTCGATGCTTCAATGAAAGTTCTTCTCCCTCGTCCGCCAAAAGCAGAAAACAGCGAGGAAAAAGGTGAAAAAACTCATCGCCATGGCGATCGTCCTCGTCACCACAACAAAGACCACAAACCTAAAAAAGACTTTACTATTACACAAAAAGATTCAGAATAATCATTAGAAAAGGAGGAGCACGGTATGGGATGGTGGCGTGAAACCATCGATATTGTAAAAGAAAATGACCCAGCAGCGCGTACCTCGCTGGAGGTCCTTTTGACCTATCCAGGCGTCAAAGCACTGGCAGCTCACCGTGTTTCCCACTTTTTGTGGAACCATGGCTTTAAACTCTTGGCGCGGATGCATAGTCAGTTCTGGCGTTTTTGGACCCAGATTGAAATTCATCCAGGTGCGACCATTGCTTCTGGTGTCTTTATCGACCATGGAGCGGGCCTCGTTATCGGGGAAACGGCCATTGTTGAAAAAGGTGTCATGCTCTACCACGGGGTGACCCTTGGGGGAACAGGGAAGGATGTCGGGAAACGCCATCCAACGGTTCGTGAAGGAGCCTTGGTCTCCGCTCATGCCCAGGTCATCGGTCCGATTGAGATTGGGGCCAAGGCCAAAGTAGGAGCGGGAGCGGTCGTGGTCTCCGATGTACCGAGTGATGTGACCGTTGTCGGAATCCCTGCTAAGATTGTTCGTGTTCACGGTAAGAAGGATGAGCCAATCATTCACCAAGAAGAAGAAAAACGCGAATACTATGTGAATAAGATGGAGCATGCTAAGGAAGCCAGTCATCGGTCTTCTAGTTTGTAAGGAGATCGCTACGTGATTCAAGCAACCAATACATTGACTGACCACCAACTACTGGAAGCAAAGGCCCTTATTGCCATCTGTCAGAACGATGACGGAACTTTTCGGGATCTTTATCTCTCCAATATGCTCAATTTTGATCCCGATATGCCCGCCTTTTTACTTTATTATGAAAAAGGTGAACTTGTTGGCCTATTAACCGTCTATGCGGATGACCCAGATGTGGAAGTAGCGATCCTGGTCCATCCCAATCATCGACGTCAGGGAATTGCGCGTGCTTTGTATGGAAGTTTTGAGAAAGAAACGGCATCTTATCCAATTGAGTCTGTGACTTTTCAGACAGAGCGTATTTTTCTAGAGTGCCATCCTGATTTTGCCAGCAATTGGGGACTGGTTGAGGATGAAGAGACAGAAACTTGGTTAGGACGTGATCGAACCGCTTATGCATTAGATTCCCGTTCGGATGTCGATGTGCTATTGGCAGAGCCTTCTTATCTTGAAGCCATTGCCCAGCTCCACCACCAAACCTTTGCAGATGAAGTGGAAGCACCGGAAGTGAGCCACAGATACATTTTGGAGGCCTTGAAGGATCCTGATAGTCTGCTTTACATGTTACTCAAAGAAGGTCAAGTGATTGGCGTTTGTACGGTCGATATGTCTGGAAAATGCAATTACCTTTATGGACTAGCGATTGCTGAAGTCTATCGTGGGCAAGGTTACGGAAGCTATCTAGCAAAATCAGTCGTCAACCAACTCATGGAGAAAAATGATAAGGCTTTTCAGATTGCCGTGGAAGACAGCAATGTAGGTGCCAAACG
>JBKXCY010000045.1:0-10037 GCA_046994005.1 Streptococcus sp. | reverse complement strand
AATCTTAGTTCCATCATGGAGTCTTGAAAATGGGCAGGATGATCTTGTATGGCACAAGGCAAATCGTCAATCTGATGGTAGTTATCGAGTGACGATTAAAGCGAGTGATCATAAAAACTCACTAGGGAACTATCGTGCAGACCTTTATATTGTTGATAATGATAACAACCGTCATTTTGTTACGGAAACAGTTGTAACTGTTAAACATGATAAACCAACTGGAATCCTTTCGGTTGTCAATAACAACAAAGATACAGGTACCTTTGACGTCATCATCAAGGATGTCTACAGCCCTAAAGGCGTGCGGACTGTGCAAGTCCCAACTTGGTCGGATAAAGACGGACAAGACGATCTCCGTTGGTATGAAGCAACACGTCAAGCGAACGGTGACTACAAGGTCTCGGTCAAAGCGAGCGATCATAAGAATTCTACTGGTAAGTACCATGTTCACCTTTACTATATCCAAAATGATGGTTCTCGTGTAGGTATTGGTACCACGACTACAGAAGTGGAGTTCCGAAATGCCATGACCAAGACACAAGCTGCCATTAAGAATGTCAATGTAACGAACGGGACTTATACAGTAGCTGTAGATCAAGCGCTTCAAGGTCGTCAGATTAAGAACATTCGTGTCGCTGCTTGGTCTAAAGCTCATCAAGAAAATCTTTACTGGTATTCCGCAACCCCAACAGGTATGCACACAGAGATCACAGTCTCTGCCAATAATCACGGTAATGAAGCAGGTAACTATACCACTCACGTCTATGTGGACTACAAAGATGGAGGAGTTGAAGGCTTTAACCTTGGTCAAACAGCCTTGTCTCCACGGAATCAAAAGGTGAATCCACAAACAACCTATTATTCTCAACGTGATACTCGTTGGGCTGGGAAATGGTATGGTGTGAGCAATGTCGATCAGTCAGGTTGTGTGCCAACCTCTCTTGCCATGACCTTCACAGATATCCTTGGCAGAACTATTTTGCCAACAACAGTAGCTGATTATCTCTACAACAATACTGATTCATTTAACAAAGGGGAAGCAGGAACAGATTCTGATGGGATTGTAGCTGCCACTCGTAACTGGGGCTTAAATAGCCAATTGGTTAATGGGGCTAGTGGCATTGCAGAAGCCCTCATGGCTGGCAAACATGTGCTTGCTGCGGTAGGCAATAGCCAATTTACTAGCGATCCTTATACCCATGAGTTGGTCTTGCATGGCTATGATAATGGTAGAACCTATGTACGCGATCCATATAATAGCAGCAACAACGGCTGGTACTCCATCAATTATCTTCACTCCATTAAGAGTAAAGACCCGATGGATAACAAGCTCGGAGCACCTTTCTTCTCAATTTTTGCATAAGCTGATCAGAAGGCCAAATTGGCCTTCTTTTTTCTTTAAAAACAGGATAAAATCTTCTAATGATATTGTTTCTTGATCCGGAGGTTTGTGCTATAATACTACTATGTGGGTACAATCCGTAAAAAAATTGTAAGGGAAGATACATGAAAAAGAAAGATCTTATTTTTTATGCTGGGACAGCTGTTCTGTTAGCTTTTTCGACACAACAAGTCAAAGCCGATGAGCAACATGCGTCCGATCAAACACCAGAAAATACATCAGCTGTCGTTGCAAAAACAACAACTTCATCAGAATCGCAGAATACGGTGAACGAAGGAGTGGGAGTTGAGAAAGGTGTTCAGACAGAAAATACCGTTCCAACAGAGGCAGCACCTATCACACCAACTATTAGTGATACCCCGTCTTCTGAGCAGGTCACTAGCGAGAAGGGTGCAACAGAGCATCCAGCACCTGCCGTGGTAGCTAGTCGCGCTCCATACGGCGCACGCGCACGAGTGGTAGATTCAGAAAATAATAGTTTACCGACAGATGAAGTACAGAAACCAAGTGGCACTTTCTCAATTGAAAATAATAACCAAACTACAGGTACATTTGACGCAGTTGTTAGTAATATCACAGCACCACTAGGTGTGAAAGAAGTTTTGGTACCATCATGGAGTCTTGAAAATGGTCAAGACGACCTTATTTGGCATAAGGCGACGAAACAAACTGATGGTAGTTATCGTGTAACCATTAAGGCAAGTGAACATAAGGATAATAAAGGAAATTACCGTGCCGATGCTTATATCGTAGACAACTCTGGGAAACCCCACTATATTGCGGAACGAGTAGTTTCGGTTGATTACGTTCGACCAAGTGGTGTTCTGACGATTGAAAACAATAACCCAGTAGCAGGAACCTTTGATGCTGTTGTAAGCAATATTGTTGCACCAACTGGTCTGAAAGAAGTTTTAGTTCCATCATGGAGTCTAGAAAATGGTCAAGATGACCTCATTTGGCACAAGGCAACGCGTCAAGCAGATGGTTCTTATCGTGTGACTATCAAAGCAGCGGATCATAAGGATTCAACTGGCAAATACCGTGCCGATGTCTACATTGTAGATGTTTCAAATAATCATTTGTATTTGACTAAAAAAGTAGTTGACGTTCAACAAGTCAAACCAAATGGTACAGTAACGATTGAAAATAACAATACTGAGACAGGAACCTTTGATGCTGTTATTCGGAATGTAGTTGCTCCAAATGGTTTGAAAGAAGTTTTAGTCCCTACTTGGTCTAACAAAAATGGTCAGGATGATTTGATTTGGCATAAGGCAGTCCGTCAAAGTGATGGCAGCTACCGTGCAACTATTAAAGCATCTGATCATAAGAATGACACAGGTGAATTTAATGTTCATATTTACTACGTAGATCAAAATAATCAAAAAGCCTACATCACAAAGACAACGACAGAAGTAGGTGAAGTTAAACCAAGTGGCACTGTCACAATTGAGAACAACAATACTGTAACAGGCACATTTGATGCCGTTATTCGTAATGTTGTTGCTCCAACTGGTTTGAAAGAAGTCCTGATCCCAACATGGACAGATTCGAACGGGCCTGATGATCTAGTATGGCATAAAGCAGTGCTTCAAAGCGACGGTAGTTATCGTGCTACTATCAAAGCCTCAGATCATAAAAATGAGGATGGTAAGTACAATGTCCATGTTTATTATGTAGATCAAACTAATCAACGGAATTACATCACAGAAACCACGACAGAGGTGCGTCAAGCCCGCCGTTCTGGTACAATCTTAATCCAAAACAACAACAAGGATACAGGTACCTTTGACGTCATCATTAAGGATGTCTACAATCCTAAAGGTGTGCGAACTGTGCAAGTCCCAACTTGGTCGGATAAGGACGGACAGGATGATCTCCGCTGGTACGAAGCAACTCGCCAAGCGAACGGAGACTACAAGGTATCTGTTAAAGCAAGCGATCACAAGAATTCTACTGGTAAGTACCATGTTCACCTTTACTACATTCAAAATGATGGTTCTCGTGTAGGTGTTGGTACCACGACTACAGAAGTGGAGTTCCGAAATGCCAAGACCAAGACGCTAGCTTCTATCAAGAATGTCAATTCTGGTGCTGGAACTTATACAGTAACGGTGGATCAAGCGCCTCAAGGTCGTCAGATTAAGAATATTCGTGTTGCAGCCTGGTCTCAAGCGCACCAAGAAAATCTCTACTGGTATTCAACGGCACCTTCTGGTATGCACACAGAAGTGCAGGTTTCTGCAGCAAATCACCAGTACCAATCAGGCAACTATACCACCCACGTCTATGTGGACTATGTCGATGGTGGCGTTGAAGGCTTTAACCTCGGTCAAACAGCCCTTCATCCTCGTGCGACAGTAGCTCAAACTGCTTTTAATCCTCGTGTAACGAATGGGCAACGGGACCGTGTCTTACGGGCAGCAGCTAGTTTAGTTGGTGTTCGTGGCGGAACTGCAGCTCACCATCAATTGGTCAATGATTACAACAGTGTCAAACCACTTCCTGTAGGTTATGCAGTGAAGACAACCGATGATTGGTGTGATATCTTTGTCACAACAGTCTTCCAGCGTGAGGGCTTGAGTGGTTTGATTGGTCGTGAATGTGGGGTTGAACGTCATATTCAGATTTTCAAACGTTTGGGCATTTGGAATGAAGATGGGACCACTACACCAAAAGCAGGGGACATCATCACCTTTAACTGGGATCAAAATAGCCAGCAAAATAATGGATTTGCGGATCACATCGGAATTGTTGAGAGCGTCTCAAATGGGATTATTCATACCATTGAAGGAAACTCCAACAACCAAGTCCGTCGCAATACGTATCGAATCGGTCATGGTAATATCCGTGGATTTGCAACTCCTCGCTATCAATAATAAAAAAGAAGCCCGGTGGCTTCTTTTTTGAATGCAGATAAATTTTTTAAAATAAAATGAGAGATTCTGTCAATTGTTTTAAATAATTTTTATCTTTTTAATTATTCGATTATGACTGGAGACTTTACGCAGTGAGAAAAGTGCTTGAAATATTAGAATTTCAAGCACTCGGGAGTTTTGAGAGTAAAACAGTTTGGGAAACTGTTTTAGCCTGAGCCTAGAAATTAAAGAGCGAAGGGGCTCAAAACTAAGTCATGGAACTTCTTTGAAGTTCGCTGACGTCCGTACTCACTTAAGGAAAGTCTTTAAGAAGACTATTTCGGTTCTTTTCTCATTTTCTCAACCTTTCTTCGAAACTCTTAGAAGGGGCCTCTACTTGGATGGTTTCAAGGGTTAATGGATTGGTGAAGGTCAAGCGGTGAGCATGGAGCATGAGTCGCTCTCCGCGTGCAGGGTTATAGAGAGGATCCCCGACAATCGGGTGGCCATGATGGGAGAGATGAACCCGGATCTGATGGGTGCGCCCCGTCTTGAGCTGGCATTTGACCAGGCTGTTTCGTCCGATTTTTTTCAGTTGCGTCACCTGAGTTTCTGCATACTGCCCTTTGCGTGGATCGACCAGGCGCTTGCGCCGATCGTGGCGATCGCGTCCGATTTTATCCTTGTAGACGATGGTCTTTTGTGCTAAGCTGCCTTGGATCAAGGCCCAGTACTCGCGTTGGATGTTTTTATCTTCCAAAATACGGTTGAGAATGGGCAGGATAAAAGGATTCTTGGCAAATAAAATCGCTCCGCTGGTTTCCTTATCTAACCGGTGCACGACGTAACAGGTGGATCCAACATAGCTGGAAACATGGTTGAGAAGAGCAATTTCCATCGGTTCGTTGGCATGGGTTTTCATGCCTTCAGGCTTATTGACGATGATGACATGCTCATCCTGATAGAGTTCTTCGACCAGACTCGGGTCTCCGGCTAGGAGCTCTTTTTCAGGGTAATCGTCCGCGTCAAAGATCAGCTGGATCTGGTCTCCTTTTTGAACGGGGCTCTGCCAGTTGATGGTCTCGCCATTGACCAAGACGTGCTTCTTGGTTCGTAAAAAATGCCGGATCTTACGGGGAATGAGGAAGTAGTCCTCAAGCAACTCTTTCACAGTCATCTGGGGAAAGGATTGTGGAATGGTAAATTGATAGTTCATGACCTTATTGTAGCAAAATCTAAGCTTAAAGAAAACTAAATGGGAGAAGGGGATGAGCTATCTTTTCTTGCTAGGACAAGGATAAGGTGTTACAATAACAGGTATGAATAGAATAAAAGAATTATTTGAAAACCTGATCACTTTTTTTAGAAAGGATCATCCGCCCAAAGCAGTGGCAGAAGAAGTGCCCGACACGGAATTGCCGGAAGAGACAGTGGAGCCAACTTATAGTCGCTCAGGCAAGCACAGAAGCAAGCCTCTCTCTCAGCACCCCTTCCGTCGTTTTTGGCGCCGATTCCATTTGACCAAGATTCTCCTGATCATAGGACTAGGCTTTAGTCTCTTGACAGGGGGCTATCTCTTCTATCTCGCAAAGACGACCAACGTCAAGGATTTGCAGAATGCACTCAAGGCCACCACCATTATCTATGATAAGAATGGGGACCAGGCTGGAAGTTTGACCGGACAAAAAGGAACCTACGTCGAACTCGATGCCATTAGTGAGAATCTGCAAAATGCCGTAGTGGCTACAGAGGACCGGAGCTTTTACAAGAATAGTGGGATCAACTATGGTCGCTTCTTCTTAGCCATTTTGACTTTGGGTCGCTCAGGTGGTGGATCGACCATCACCCAGCAGCTAGCTAAAAATGCTTATCTGTCCCAGGACCAGACGGTGGAGCGCAAGGCCAAGGAATTCTTCCTGGCACTTGAAATCAATAAGAAATACAGTAAAAAAGAGATCCTCACCATGTACCTCAACAATGCCTATTTTGGAAATGGGGTTTGGGGAATTGAGGATGCTTCCAAGAAGTATTTTGGGGTTTCAGCCAGTCAATTAAGCCTAGATCAGTCAGCGGTTCTCGCAGGCATGCTCAAGGGACCGGAGATCTATAACCCGCTCTATTCAGTAGAGAATGCGACCAACCGCCGCAATACGGTCCTTCAAAATATGGTAGCGGCTGGCTATATTGACCAGGCAACAGCCGATCAATCTGCTGCTGTTGATATCCATGGCCAGCTTGTCGATGCCTATGAAGGCAAGTCAGAGGACTACCGCTACCCATCTTATTTTGATGCGGTCATCAATGAAGCGGTCAACGAATACGGTCTCACCGAAGAAGATATTGTCAAAAATGGCTACCGGATCTACACCGAGCTGGATCAAAATTACCAAGCAAGCATGCAGGTAATCTATGACAATACAGCCCTCTTCCCAGTAGCGGAAGACGGCACGCGCGCAGAGTCCGGTAGTGTGGCCCTTGATCCTAAGACTGGTGGGGTTCGGGCTCTCGTAGGTCGTGTCGGTAGCGATGAAAATCCAGGATTTCGGACTTACAACTATGCTACCCAAGCTGCTCGTAGTCCGGGATCGACCATCAAACCTTTAGTGGTCTATAGCCCAGCTGTTGCAGAAGGTTGGTCGACCAATAAGGAACTGGATAATAGTACCACCCAATACGGAAGTTATGAAGTCAATAACTATGCAGGAATTCAGTCGAGCCCAACGGTACCGATGTACCAGGCCTTGGCAGAATCCCTCAACCTTCCAGCAGTAGCGACCGCTAATGAATTGGGCCTCAATACGGTCTTTGAGTACGGAAAAAAATTCGGTCTCAACATGGATAAGGTGGATAAATCGCTTGCTGTTGCCTTGGGTGCTGGTGTGACAACCAATCCGATGCAGATGGCCCAAGCCTATGGAACCTTTGCCAATGGCGGGGTCATGAATGATGCCCACCTCATTACCAAGATCGAAAATGCCAGTGGCCAAGTGGTCAAGAGCCACAGTCAGAAATCAACCCGGGTGCTTAGTGGATCCACAACGGATAAGATGACCAATATGATGCTGGGAACCTTCAGTAATGGTACAGGGGTCAACGCTGCGCCTTATGGCTATACCATGGCAGGGAAAACCGGTACGACAGAGACCAGCTTTAATAAGGACCTCTCTGGAGACCAATGGGTGATCGGCTACACGCCAGATGTGGTCATCAGTCAATGGCTTGGTTTCCCAACGACCGATGAAGGTCATTACCTGACCGATAGTAGTGCCGGAACGGCATCGGAGATCTTCCGTAATGTTGCCAACAGTGTCCTGCCTTATACAGACGGTACCCAGTTTGATTCGGTGAAGAACTCTTATGCTGAAAATGGCATTGCGCCAGTCGGAGAAGAAACGACAGAAACAGACAGCAAAGAAGACAAAGGTTTCTTTGAGGATGTCAAAGAAAAGGCGTCGAATATGGTCGATGATGCGAAAAAAGCAATCGACGAGGCCGATATTCCAGGAAAAGCGAAAAACGCCTGGGATACCTTCAAGGGCTGGCTTGGTTTCTAATCAAAAAAACGATTCAGAAATTCTTCTGAATCGTTTTTAATTAGAGTTCACTATCTGACAAGCTAAAGGTATCGCCGTGTTGGAGATCCCCGTACTGGTAGCCTCGTTTGAACCAGCGCATGCGTTGCTCCGAAGTCCCGTGGGTAAAGCTATCTGGCACCGAGTAGCCGTAAGCTTGCTCTTGGAGAGTATCGTCACCGACTGCATGGGCCGCATTCATGGCTTCTTCGATATCACCGATATCCAAAAGGTTTCGGTCTTGAATGGAGCGGGCCCAGACACCTGCTAGATAATCTGCTTGCAGCTCGATGCGGACGCTGATGGCATTTCGTTCCTTTTCAGAAAGTCCTTGCTGCATACGGTGGTATTTGCCAAGGATTCCCAGCTCATTTTGTACGTGGTGACCGACTTCATGGGCGATGACATAGGCCATGGCAAAGTCGCCACTAGCCTTGTATTTGGTGGTCAATTCCTTGTAGAAACTCATATCCAAATAAATTTTCTTATCGGTTGGACAGTAGAAGGGCCCAGCCGATGCTTGCCCAACCCCACATCCTGTCTTTGTCCGTCCGGTATAGAAGACTAGTTTGGGCTCCTGGTAGGTCCGTCCTTCTGCTTGAAAGACCTTGTGCCAATGATCTTCTGTTGTCCCAAGGACTTTGCTGACGAACTGGGCGTCTGCATCGTCGACATGGATCTTATTGGTGCGCGTGACTTGGGTGGACTGGTAAGGTTGTGAAGTCCCATTTCCAAAGAGGCCCCCAAGGCTAGCTCCCCCTCCTAGAAGGACCATGAGGAGTATGATGATGACCTTACTCTTGAAGCTACCAGGCGATAGCAAAATTTGTAAAATGCCCCCGCCAAGGTTACTGTTGCCTGAAGACTGGGAGTAGCTTTGCCCTCGACGGTCTTCGATATTTCTACTTTCTTTTAAGTTATCACTTTTCATATTCGTCTCCTTTTGTTTTATTTTACCAAAAATGAGGAAAAAACTAGAGTGATAACGCTTTAGATTTACTTTTTTATTGACAGTAGATTTTCTGTCCTTGTCAAAACGTGGAAAACTTGCTATAATGGGGTGAACGGAGGCGTTATGGCATTAAAAAAAGCAAGTCTAGCGTGTACGGTTTGTGGGTCACGCAATTACTCCATTAAGTTGAGTGGGACGCCAAAACCAACACGTCTAGAAGTCAATAAATTCTGCAAACATTGCAGCAAGTATACCATCCATAAAGAAACACGATAGGAGAGAGTTGTGAAATTCATTAAAGATATTTTCGTCTTACTAAAAGATACAACTTGGCCAAATCGCAAGGAAAGATGGAAAAACTTTATCTCAGTGATTGAGTACACCGCTTTCTTTGTTGCATTGATTTATTTGTTTGACAAAGTCATTGCACGTGGCCTATTGCACATGATCAATTTCTTTTAAGAAAAGAAGCCAGGCGGGATCCCAAGGGTCCTGCTTTTATGGCCTTTTCTTAAAAATAAATCAGCAAACCTCTTTGCATTCTGGCAAAATGTGGTATAATGAAGCTAGGAAAAGGAAAGCCAAGAGGCTTTTTTTAGTATGTTCACAAAAGCTCGAGCAGGCTAAACAGAAAGAAAGGATGCCCAAATGGACAGTTTTGATAAAGGCTGGTTTGTACTACAAACCTACTCAGGATATGAAAACAAGGTAAAAGAGAATCTTTTGCAACGTGCGCAAACATACAATATGTTAGAAAACATCTTGCGCGTAGAGATTCCAACTCAAACCGTACAAGTTGAGAAAAACGGTAAAACAAAAGAAATCGAAGAAAACCGCTTCCCAGGTTATGTCTTGGTCGAAATGGTCATGACAGATGAAGCTTGGTTTGTTGTCCGGAATACCCCGAACGTTACTGGTTTCGTTGGATCCCACGGAAACCGTTCAAAACCAACTCCATTGTTGGAAGAAGAAATCCGCAGTATCTTGCTCTCTATGGGTCAAACCGTTCAAGAGTTTGATTTGGATGTCAAGGTAGGCGATACAGTTCGTATCATCGACGGTGCCTTCACAGACTATACTGGTAAGATCACTGAAATTGATAACAACAAGGTGAAAATGGTCATTTCTATGTTCGGTAATGATACGGTTGCAGAAGTGAATTTGAACCAAATTGCTGAATTGTAAAAAAGAGAGTGGGACAGCTTCAACAGTCTGGGAGACTGTTGAAGGTTGCAGATAAAGGAAACATAGTT
>JBKXCY010000044.1:7418-10286 GCA_046994005.1 Streptococcus sp. | reverse complement strand
GAGTACGGACGTCAGCGAACTTCTACGAAGTTCCATGACTTAGTTTTGAACCTAAGGTTTCAAAACTCCCGAGTGCCTGAAACAAAAACGTTTCAGGCACTTTTCTCACAGCGGAAAGTTTCAGTATTTTTGAATCGATTTAAAAATTGGAATGCATTTTTATTTCTTTGCAGAATCGCTTAACTTATTTTACTTTAAAATAGTTTATCTATATTCTAATGATTGACTTTTTAAAGCCAATCCTTTCTTTTTTGAAAAAGTGTTTCCCCTCAAAAATTCTGATAATTTACGAATCGTTTACGGTTGCTGGAAACGCTTGCAAAACAGGATCGTAAAAGAGTATACTAAATAAGGAAAAACATTTTTAAAAAGGAGTTTAGGATGAAGAAGCACTATTTTCGCTCAGCTGTAGCAGCCTTGCTTCCGCTTTTGTTGATTGCTCAACCTGTTGAGGCTTGTACGGGGTTCATCATTGGGAAGAAACTGACGGCCGACGGCTCGACCTTGGTAGGGCGTACCGAAGATTTAGAGCCCAACCATAATAAAAATTTTGTGGTCAGAGAGCGTGTCTACAATAAAAAAGGTGCCATCTTTGAGGATGCCGCCAACGGTTTTCAATATCCCTTGCCAGAGATTAGCTATAAGTATACAGCAGTCCCAGATGTCACCCCAGATCAGGGAATTTTTGACGAAGCAGGATTCAATGAATATGGGGTTTCCATTTCTGCGACTGTATCTGCTTCAGCAAATGACAAGATCCAAAAAGTGGATCCCTATGTCAAGGATGGTTTGGCAGAATCCGGCTTAACCAGCATTGTTCTCCCAAGTGTGAAAACCGCAAGAGAAGGGGTTGAACTCATTGCTAAAATCGTCGAAGAAAAAGGCGCTGCAGAAGGAAATATTGTGACCATTGCCGATAAAGAAGGTGTCTGGTATATGGAAATCCTATCCGGTCACCAATATGCGGCCATTCTCTTCCCAGAAGATCGCTTTGCAGTCTTTCCAAATACTTTCTTCTTAGGCCATGTTGATTTATCGGATACAGAGCGTACGATTGCCTCAAAAGATCTTGAAAAAGTCGCCAAAGAAGCCAATAGCTATAAGGAAGTGGATGGAAAATTCCATGTTTCTCAATCCTATAATCCGCCTTTGCAAGAAGCGGATCGTTCGCGGGTTTGGTCGGGGATCAAATCTCTAGACCCAAGCTCTCCTGTTAAATATGATGATGCGTCCTTTGACCTTCTTCATACAACCGATCGGAAATTAACTCTCCGCGATGCCATGAATCTCCAACGCAATCGTTTGGAAGGAACCAAATACAAACCACAGGATCAAATGGAGCTGGATGGAAAAGGCATCCCGAAAAAAGGAGAGTTTGATGCCGTTTATAAATACCCCATCTCCAATCCAAATGTCATGGAGGCCCATATTTTCCAACTGAAAGACGAGGTCCCAGCAAGTGCGGGTGGAGGCACCATGTGGCTGTCGATGGGCAGTCCGCGGAATGCTCCTTACCTACCGTACTATGGCAATATTCTCAACACCTATCAAGCCTACCAAGAATTAGGGGATCATTACAATGACCGCTCCTGGTATTGGACCATTTCAAGAATCAATGACCTTGTAGCCAAGTATCCTGATTTATTCGAAGATGGGGCGATTCGTACTGAAATGGAACGATTGGAATCTCAGTGGATGGTTGAACAAGATCTGAGTGATCAGGAACAAATTGCCCTTGCTTCTCAGCCTGAAGAAGCGAGTAAGAAGGCAACAGAGGAAGGAATAGCGAGAGCTGAGAAAACCTTTGAACGCTTGCAAGCAATTAGAAAAGAAGCAGAACAAAAGGTAGCAGATGAACACGGAAAAAGTGCTCTGCAAGATCTAGATGACGAAGAAGATGCTGCTTATGAAGAGAAAATTGATCTGGTTGATTTTGACTATGATTACATTCTAGCAGCAGGCTTATTCGGGGCAACCCTTCTAGCGATTGTGATCTACCTGATTCGCTCAAAGAAACAAAAGGGAGGAAAACAAGATGACTAAAATTCAAAGAGCCTCGATCTATCTTTTTCTACTGTTGGCAGGAATTGGCTTGGAGTTTGAACTCGGTCATCTTTCTCAACAAGAATTTAGCCAGTCTGCAGGCAGAGATTTGGTCTTAAACTTGTCTGTCTTAGCTGCTATTATTATCCCGCTCTATCTCTTTTCAAAACGATTGGCCAAGCAGTTGACTGTCCCAACCTATCTCTTATGGATTGCCATGTTTGGAGGAGCCTTCGTAGCAGGCTGGTTGAGCTTTTCAGGCAATAGCTTGATTGATATTATGAATAGCCATGTGATCAAGGATGCCACTGTCTTTAACAAGTGGACCGATGCCTTGACGGCCCCATTTTCAGAGGAATTCTTTAAGGCCCTAGTTGCCTTTTGGGTTGTCTTGATGGTTGGCAAGAAAGATCTAAAAGCGATTCTAATTGCAGGCTTGGGCTCTGGCTTTGGTTTTCAAATCATTGAGGATTTAGGGTACGTTGCCCGCCAAACCAAAACCAGCCAATTAGCCGCGGTTACTGAGGCCATTAACCGGATCTCTGGTGGATTAGCTTCACATGCCCTCTATACAGCTGTTGTATCAGTTGGTGTCTTCCTCTTGTTGTCTCAAGTGACCCAGCAAAAGGAAAAACTCTTTGGGCTCTGGTGTGTTCTCTCAACAGTAGCCAATCACTTCTTATGGAACTCTCCGTTTTATGAAACAGACCATCGGATTAATCTTCTCGTCGGACTGCTCTTTGCCGTCCAAGTAGGGACCTTTATCGAAGTGGTGCTCTATACCAAGAAACATCCCGAGTTGCCATTTTTAAAACAATAAGAAAA
>JBKXCY010000044.1:2838-7387 GCA_046994005.1 Streptococcus sp. | reverse complement strand
GTCTTAGTTCTTTTATTTTCTCAATTCTTGTAAGAGTGTTTGTGCCTTTTCTAAGTTAAAGGGTTTGTTTTCAAGGAGTTGGCTGACCAATCGGGGAACTTCCTCTTCCTTAGCTCCTGCTAGAAGGGCTAGGGAGCGTGCTTGGAGTTTCATATGTCCTGCTTGAATTCCTGTGGTGACAAGGGCTTTTAGGGCCGCGAAATTCTGCGCCAAACCGAGCGAAGCGATGATACCGGCTAATTCAATAGCAGAAGGCTCTCCTAGCAAACGGTGGCTGACTTGAACCGTTGGGTTGAGGCCAATCGAGCCTCCTTTTGTCGCAACCGGCATTGGTAGGGTGATCTCTCCATAGAGTTTTTTCTCTTTCGGCTGACTTGTCCAGTGACTCAAGCCCTTGTAAGAACCACTTTGTGCAGCATAGGCATGGGCTCCTGCTTCGATGGCCCGCCAGTCATTACCTGTCGCAAGGACCAGGGCATCAATCCCGTTAAAAATTCCCTTGTTATGAGTGGCTGCACGGTAAGGATCCACTTGAGCCAGTTGGCTAGCTAGCTCCATCCGGTGGGCAATCTCAATGGCTTCCTCAGGATTTCGACTCAGTGCTTTAAAATCGATGGCACACCGTACACTCACCAAAGAGCGCGTGGCTAAGTTGGATAAAATCGCCATTAAGGCCTGTCCACCAGAGAGTTCTTGGATGCGATCGGTCAGCGCTTCCAGCATCGTGTTGAGCATATTGGCCCCCATGGCTTCTTTAGGATCGACAGCCAAGTAGACAATGAGAAAGTTCCCCTTGTTTTCGACCCAAAGATCCCTCGCTCCACCTCCACGCTTGACGATAGAGGGATAGGCTTCATTAGCTAGCTGAAGAAGGGTTTCCTTGTCTTCTAGGATGCGCTTGCTAGCCATTTCTACATCCTTAACATCTGACAGAGCAATCTCACCAATCATTTGGCGTTGGTGCACTTGGGTGGTGAAACCGCCTGAGCGTTGGATGAGCTTGGCTGCAAAGCTGGCTGCAGCAACGACGGAAGGCTCTTCTGTGACCATAGGAAGGACATAGTCACGACCATTGATCAGAAAATAAGGAGCGAGGCTAAAAGGCAAATCAAAGGTCGACAAGACATTTTCCGTCAGTTGATCTGAATAGAAAGGGGAGTCCCTTTTGTTCTTTTAAGATCTGTGCTTCATCCCAAGTTAAGAGGCCTTCCTTCAGTAAGGCCTCTATGCGTTCTGTGGGAGAAAGTTTTGCAAAACCTGGTAATCGTGCCATTATTTTTCTACTTTCTGGTAAGTGCGTTGGTGTTCCTTGATCTCTGTCAAAGCAAAAGTTTGAAGCGTAGCAGGCTCAAACACTTGATTGCCACTAGGATCTAGATCTACTTCCTCATAAAAGAGTCGTTCGTAGTCAGCAACACTAAGAACGGTCCGTTGGTCTAGTTTTTCCATGCGTTTGTGATCTAAAAGTTGCTCAAAACCAGGAACGAGATTGGCACTAAAGATCTCAGAAACTGCTCCACTTCCATAGCTAAAGAGGGCGATTCGGTCCCCAGCTTTGAGTTGGGGGTCATTTTCCAGTAGTGACAGCAAGCCTAAGAAAAGAGATCCAGTGTAGATATTTCCTACGCGTTGGCTGTATAGAATCGATTGATCAAAATTGTATTGTAATTGATCTTTTTTCTCTTCTGATACTGACTTATCCAAGATTTTTTTCAAGCCCTTGAGAGCTAATTTCGGATAAGGCAAATGGAAGCAGACAGCTGCAAAGTCTGTCAAGGTAAGGCCAGTCCGTTTCTGGTATTCCGCCCAGGTTGTTTTCAGAGAATCTAGATATTGCTGTGTTGAATAAATCCCGTTCACGAAGGGGGTTGTCGCATAATTTGGACGCCAAAAATCCATCACATCGCGTGTTTGGGCAACATTATCATCGTTAAAAGATAGAATACGAGGATTTTGGCTGATTAGCATAGCAACCGCTCCAGCCCCCTGTGTCGGTTCACCAGGAGTTCCAATTCCATATTTAGCAATGTCACTGGCAATGACCAAGACCTTACTCTGCGGGAATTTTTCAACATGAAGTTTGGCATAATCCAAAGCAGCAGTTGCAGCATAGCAAGCTTCTTTCATCTCAAAAGAGCGAGCAAAGGGCTGGATGTCTAGTAAACCATGGACAAAAACAGCAGCGGCCTTACTCTGGTCAATCCCAGATTCCGTCGCAAGAATCACCATATCGATCGCTTGTTTATCTTCATCTGTCAAAATATCGTCTGCCGCAGTTGCAGCTAGTGTGACGATGTCTTCTGTGATCGGTGCAACACTTTGTTCTTTTAAGAGAAGACCCTTGCTCAGTTTTTCGGGATCAGTATCACGAGCAGCAGCCAAATCTTCTAAACGTAAGACATAAGGGCTCGTCGCAAAACCAATCTTATCAATCCCAATTGTCATTCTTAACCTCTTTTTTATTTGATATCTACTAGTATATTTCGTTACTATTTTACCATATTTAAGGGTAAAACTCCCTTGAAAAAACTAGATCAGCAAGGAAATCATTCTCGGGACCGATTTTGCAATGTTTCATAGAAAAATAAAGAATCTATCAGAAAAAGCCATCCTTAGATGGCTTTTCAACTCTTATGCTTGCTTATCCTTCTTAGGGTTGCTCATGATTCGTATGAAGAGTTCTTTGCATTTATCTCTTAGAACTTTTTCGTAGAAGACGAGTATAGCGATGTATACAATCAGAAAGTTCAAGGTCAGAAAGAACAAGTCAAATGAATTGCGTGCATAGTTAGTTGCTTCTAGATAGGAGTTGATTGCTCCTAAAATCCCCCAAGGAAGATACTTGATATACTTGTTTATCATCATACAGCACCTCGCATACTTTAAAGGATTTGTTTTTTCACTATCATTGTACTCCTTTTGAGTGGAAATGCAAGCAATGACACTTAGAGAAATTTAAAAACCAATATTATTTTTCATTAGTTTGAATGGAGAAAAACTATTTTAAGATAAGTGAAGCGATTACTTTAGTAACAAAAAAATTTTTTGAGCTAATCATTGTCAATTATGTACTTTATTTAAGTGAATACTGGAAATTTTTAAAGCTGTTCATCTTCTGTAAAATGTACTTTATTTAAGGGAAAACTAAAAATTTTTCAATTGTACATTCATACAAAATCACGGCTCATGAATCATAGCCGTGTTATATTTTACTTAAGCTAGTTAGCTAGTTCTCTTAGTTAATATTTACTTCCCTTTTATTTGCTTTAAGTCCTGTATCTCTTTTAGAATACTAAAAATATAGAAACTAAATAGAACTATACCTAAAAAAGATAAAACAAAGAAACCAAACGTAAGTTTTAAGTCTCTAATAGCTAGTACTCCAAGGGATAAAATACCGATAGCCATTATGGAAATGATGAGGATAAACCACAAGTAAATCATGTAAAACTTATAAAGATAGCAAAAGTACTTATTTTTTTGTTTAGGCTTATCCTTCCAATTTAAATAAAAGAAATAAGGTATATAAATAATTAAAAGAAATAGAAATTCCATTTCTAGCACAATCTCTCATCTTATCTCCCTTAATCAAATACATGATTTATAGCATATTAAAACTTTTTATTTAAGCAAACTAATGACAAAATCTAAATGCAAAATCATCGATTAATCAATTCCTCAATTTCCTTTACCCCTTCAAACTCTCCAACACTTTCGAAAAGTTCTATAGCTCGTTTGAAATGTCTATTGGATAATTCCGTATTTTTCAAGGCTAAATAGATTTCACCTAACCCTCTATAGCTACAAGCTTGAGAAATTACGTCATCCGTCTCTAAAGATTGTTCCAATGACAGATTCATGAATGTAAGAGCTTCATCAAGGTTGTTTAATTTAAATCTCACATAGCCTTGTTCGTAGTTATTCACAGCTTTCTTTAGATTATCATTTGGAAAATGCTCTTCAACTATCTTCTCTTCATCTTCGATGAGTTTTAAAGCCTTATGAAAATCTCCCTGATCTCTGTAGATCATCGCTAATTGATGTAAGCCAATATGTTCATGTTCTTTATCTTCATTTTGTTGAGCTAATAAAATGTATTTCTCAAAGATATGGGTACACGAGGCATAGTCTTTTTCTGCTAACAATAAATATCCCATCAGATTTAAAAGACTAAAATCTGTACAGGTATCAATGGAAAAATCTTGTTCAACCAACTTTTTAGCTTCTGCTGTTTTTCCCTCCAGAAAAAAGTCCCAAGCTGTATCAATTTTAGAAACCATCTATTTTCCCCTTTCAACTATAAACAACCTTCATAAAATAAAATCACTCAACAAGAAGATGCTCAACACTACCTTTATAAATTTAATCTACTAGGCTAAAGTATAGCAAAAAGCCCAAATAACTACTATTTGGGCAAAATGTTACTTAGTTTCTTTTTAAACGAGCAATGAGTAACTTAATAAGATAAGCTAGAACCACAAGTGCTACTACGCGTGATAATAGATAGAAAATAGAATAAACAAAATAGATTTGCATATCTGACACCTCC
>JBKXCY010000044.1:0-2738 GCA_046994005.1 Streptococcus sp. | reverse complement strand
TAAAATCTTAATTAACAAAAATTATGGTCTATCTAATATTCCAATTACCTTACAACACAGGTTGATTGAATAGGATTAGATAACCGAAGCAATGTTGACACGAATGGAGGGGATTAATATTAAGAATTTAATAACTGATCAAATGTCTAATAGACAAATCATCAAAGACTTTATTAGTAGCTTTATTAGTTCTTTAAGTGGAAAAGCTTTTAATTTTGCTTTAGGATTAATGTTACTGGACCAAACAAAATCGGCAATGAGTTTTGGAATCAATATGATCATCTATCCTTTAGTTAGTTTGATTTTCTTGCTTCCAATCGGTAATTTAGTAGACCGATACCGTCATAAAAAGATCTTAATTTATAATTTCATCTTTAGGCTTATAATTTTTCTTCTGTTTTATGCTTTTTATTTTTTAACGAATTCATCTACTATCTTATATCTAGTAATCCCGTTTGTCATACTCCACTCTATTACAGTTAACATCAATGATACTTGTTACTCAGCCTCTATCCACGAGTTAGTAAATGATACAAAAATTCAACGATTAAGCTCTGTTACACAAACTGCCATTGCTATCGCAACCATGCTTTCCCCAGCTATTGGAGTCATTTTTTATAATTGGTTAGGTTTCTCAGGCTTTATTCTCATAGAAATCATTGCAAATCTCCTTGCTTTAGGTGTCTTACTTACCATGAAATTCTTCTATGAACACGATGGGCAGGAAGCTGAGATCAAACAGAATGAAAACCATCAACACGGGGTTAAAGAAATTATCCGTTTTTTAAAAGAAAATCAGATTGTAAAATATATCATTCTTGTTAGTGTTGTACTGAATTTTTTCTATACTTCCATTAGTATTGGAGTGCCATTTGTAGTCAAAGAGCAACTCTTATTAGATAATGCAACAGTAGGTATCCTGGAAACAATGTCTGCAATTGGAATGTTATTAGCCAGTGTGTCTATGTCACTACTACCATACAAAGAAGAAACCAACACACTTCTCACTAATAGAATCCGCATCCCGCTTTTTCTTCTAACTATCGCTATCATTGGTTTGGGTATCACATTTGCAACTAGTAACACCCAAGTGATTATTTCTTCCGTTGGCGGTTTATTCATGGGAATTATCGCATTTACTCTTGTTATTCTAAATATTGTCGTCATGACTCATCTTCAAAGTAGCATTGAAACAAATTATTTAGGAAGAGTGATGAGCACTTTATTCACACTAAATACGTCTATTATGCCGATAGGTACCATTGTATTTACTTATCTATTTCAAAAGGACATAAACGGAGGTCTGATATTCATATTTGGAGGTGTTTCTCTCCTGATCTATACGATGATAATGTTACCTAGAATATATAGAATACTCCAAAAAGAACACATTTATTGATATTGACAGAATTAAAATATTGTATAATTAAATCAAAGATGACACTGGAATCAGGAGGATTTATTATGGTTAATAATGTAGCTGTTAAAGTCTCAAACCTTTCAAAAGAATTTTTGTTAGGGCAAGACAAAACTGTCTCTATTTTGAAAGATGTTTCTTTATCTGTCAATTATGGGGAATTTGTATCAATCCTTGGTGTCAGTGGTTCTGGAAAGTCTACTTTGCTAAGTTGCTTATCAAGTTTATCTGAACCAACAAGTGGCGAAGTTGTTATCAATGGTGTGAATCCATACACTTTAAAAGAAGGGAAACTTGCTAAATTTAGAAGGTAAGATATTGCAATTATTTTTCAAAACTATAATCTGGTACCCGCTCTACCTGTACTAGAAAATGTTACACTTCCTCTGAGACTCTCAGGAAAGAGTGTTGATAGCAATAAAGTAAAAAAAATGTTGGATAGTTTGAATTTTAAAGCAGAACTATCATCATTAGTTGCTACCTTATCAGGTGGAGAACAGCAAAAAGTGGCTATTACTCGTGCAATAATAGCTGATAGTAAAATTATTTTTGCTGATGAGCCAACAGGAGCTCTGGACAGCGTCTCAAGAAAACTTATTTTTGAAACACTTCGTAATTTAGCGAGTCAAGGAAAATGTGTTTTTATGGTCACTCATGATATTGAGTTGGCTTCAAAAACTGACAGAGCACTCATTTTAAAAGACGGAAAAATATCTCAACAAATTATTAAACCTTCAGCTGATGAGCTCTACCAAGCACTTGAAAGTAGTAAAGATTAATTTGAGGAGGTTTTATTATGCTAAAATTAATCATTTACCAATTTCAGTACTCAAAAAGACAATGGTTAGGAACAATACCATTACTATTTGTATCTAGCCTGATTGTTGGAACATCTTTATTTGGTATTGCTAGTTCAATAAATACTGCTAATATTAACGCTTCACAACTTTTTCAAATGCTAATAATTTTTGGAGGGACTACTTTATTTTTCCTTATTTCAAATAATATAAGGCTGCTAATAGATATCTTTAAAAAGGATTACCAATTATGGGCCATCTTAGGCGCAAGCAGAACTCAACTATCTTTACTAGTATCTGGACAGTTTTATTTAATGGCAGTGATTGTTAGTAGTATTGGTACAATACTTTCATTTTTTGTGACAGATAGTTACTACAAATTTTTACAAAATTTATTAGGAAGAGATGAGTTACCTGATTTAGTTATTACAGCCAACATTCAATCAATTTTATTGAGTGTTTTCATAGTCCCAACAATTGTCGGGATAGGGGCTTACTTTTATTCAAGTCGTATACTTAAAATA
>JBKXCY010000043.1:0-10312 GCA_046994005.1 Streptococcus sp. | reverse complement strand
TGGACGTTTCCAATTGACAGATATCCCAGCTGCACCTCGTGGTATCCCACAAATCGAAGTAACATTCGACATCGATAAGAACGGTATTGTGTCTGTTAAAGCCAAAGACCTTGGAACTCAAAAAGAACAAACTATTGTGATCCAATCTAACTCAGGTTTGACTGACGAAGAAATCGACCGCATGATGAAAGATGCAGAAGCAAACGCTGAAGCAGATAAGAAACGTAAAGAAGAAGTTGACCTTCGTAACGAAGTAGACCAAGCTATCTTTGCGACTGAAAAGACAATCAAAGAAACTGAAGGCAAAGGCTTCGATGCAGAACGTGATGCTGCACAAGCAGGATTGGATGATCTTAAGAAAGCTCAAGAATCAGGTAATCTTGAAGAAATGAAAGCAAAACTTGAAGCCTTGAACGAAAAAGCACAAGCATTGGCTGTTAAACTCTACGAACAAGCCGCAGCAGCGCAACAAGCCCAAGCAGGAGCAGAAGGCGCACAAGCAACAGGAAACGCAGGCGATGACGTCGTAGACGGAGAGTTTACGGAAAAGTAAAACAATCCAGTGGATTGTTTTAGCGGAACCTCTTGAAATAAAGAAAGGTTCCGAGATTCTAGGATTCCTTTAATCCGAAACTCAATTCAGCCTTACTAGTTCTAAAACAAAGTATAATCGACTTTGTTTTAGAACGTCGTAATGATAAGAAGAAATCCAGAGGTTGCAACCCAGCCTCTGTTTTTCGGTAAAATAGAGGATGCTGCGTATGAAAAAAGTACTTTGTATCATTTATCCTAATTTTTCTCTTTATGAGATAACTGCTTTAACGAGTACTTTGGCTCTGTCTTTTGATATCACGATTGATTATGTTGCTTCTGAGCATTCGATAGTGGTCTCTGAGGATGGTTTGCCCTGTCAACCGACAAAAACATTGGATCAAGTACGAATAGATGAGTATTCTTGTGTGATTTTGCCAGGAATGGTCAACATAGGACCTGCTCTACAGGATGAGAAATTGATTTCGTTCTTGAGGAATCTTGGTGAGCGAGATATCTTAATTGCAGCCATTTCTTCAGCCCCCCTTTTATTGGCCAAAGCAGGTCTATTGAAGGACACTAAATTTACAGGTGGAATTTGGCAAAACTTCTTTGACTATTTTGAATTTCTTCCACGCGAAAATTTTCAACCGAAAGTTCTTGTGCAAGATAAACAAATCATTACGGCGATAGGCTTTGCGCATCAAGAGTTTGCAAGGAAAGTGATTCTAAGTCTAGGGTTGGCAGAGAATACGGACAACTATTTTAAAGAACAGAACGAGTACGCTGAAGAGGATTTGTTATTTACTCTATCAGACCAAGAGTTTGATCAAGTGAAGCAGAGTATAGAAAGCAACCTCTAAAAATGTGCATGAAAATTATAGAAAGGAACAAAGAGTGTTCGGGGAATTGAACTTGAGCTCTGAAGTTTCTTACTCAATATGAAAGAAAGGAATTGAACCCGACCTAAATTCTCGGAAAAAAGATAAATCTATCTAGGAGCATCGCTCCTGCGTCAGATTTCCTATTTTTCAGTCGAATTTTACGGTCTTGGTATCTTAAATGAACAATACTGAATTTTATGACCGTTTGGGCGTTTCAAAGAATGCATCTCAAGACGAGATCAAGAAAGCCTATCGGAAATTATCTAAAAAATATCACCCAGATATCAACAAAGAACCTGGTGCTGAGGAAAAGTACAAGGAAGTTCAAGAAGCTTATGAGACTTTGAGTGACGAGCAAAAAAGGGCTGCTTATGACCAATATGGTGCTGCGGGGGCTAATGGTGGCTTCGGTGGCGGAGCAGGTGGTTTTGGTGGCTTTGATGGTGCTGGATTTGGTGGCTTTGAAGACATCTTCTCTAGCTTCTTTGGTGGTGGTGCAAGTCGTAATCCAAATGCGCCTCGTCAAGGGGATGACCTCCAATACCGCGTCAATCTCAAGTTTGAAGAAGCGATTTTTGGTGCGGAAAAAGAAGTCAAGTACCATCGGGAAGCTAGCTGTCATACCTGTCATGGTTCTGGGGCTAAGCCAGGGGCTAGTCCGGTGACCTGTGGACGCTGTCATGGTTCCGGGGTTATCAATGTAGATACGCAAACTCCTCTTGGAATGATGCGCCGTCAAGTGACCTGTGATGTCTGTCATGGCCGTGGTCAAGAAATCAAAGATCCATGTACGACTTGTCGTGGAACAGGTCATGAAAAACAAGCCCATAGCGTGAACGTCAAGATTCCTGCAGGAGTTGAAACAGGTCAACAAATCCGCTTAGCGGGTCAAGGAGAAGCTGGCTTTAACGGTGGACCATATGGAGACTTGTATGTGGTTGTCAATGTGGAGCCAAGTGATCGCTTCGAACGAGATGGCTCAACCATCTACTACAAGCTAGATTTGAATATTGTCCAAGCAGCTCTTGGGGATACTGTTCATGTGCCTACGGTTCATGGCGATGTTGATTTGGTGATTCCTGAAGGAACCCAAACCGGTAAAAAATTCCGTCTTCGCGGAAAAGGTGCTCCAAGCTTACGTGGTGGTGCCATGGGAGATCAATATGTGTCTGTCAATGTTGTCACCCCAACTGGTTTAAATGACAAGCAAAAAGAAGCCCTTCAAGCCTTTGCGGAAGCAAGTGATTTGAAGGTCAACCCAAAGAAAAAAGGCTTCTTTGATAAGGTCAAAGATGCTTTAGATGACTTATAAGAATAAACGAGTTTCCTTTTGACTAAGGAGCTCGTTTTATTTTGGATCGATTCCAAGAACCTTCTTTTTTTCTTGCAAAACTGTACCCGGACAGTTTGACTTTTTTACTATTGTAACCCCTTCTATATCTTGCTAAAATAAAACCATGACACGATACAAAGCAACCATTTCATATGACGGGACCTTGTTTGCAGGGTTTCAACGCCAACCGCATGCCCGTAGTGTGCAAGAGGAAATCGAGAAGACCTTGACGCGCCTCAATCAAGGAACCCCTGTTACCGTTCATGGATCGGGTCGAACCGATGCAGGTGTCCATGCTCTTGGACAGGTGATTCATTTTGATCTCCCTCAAGCGAGGGACGAGGAGAAGCTTCGCTTTGCCCTCGATACCCAAACCCCAGAGGATATTGATTTCATCCTAGTAGAGCAAGTAGCAGATGACTTTCACTCACGCTACAAGAAGCACAGCAAGACCTATGAATTCATCGTGGATTATGGTCGTCCCAAGAACCCCATGATGCGCCACTATGCCACCCACTATCCTTATCCTTTGGATGTGGAAAAGATGCAAGTAGCCATCCAAAAGTTGGAGGGAACCCATGATTTCACCGGTTTCACCGCTTCAGGAACCAGTGTGGAAGACAAGGTTCGTACGATTACAGAGGCTCGCTTGGTCGAGGACACGGCCAATCATCGTCTTCTCTTTATCTTTTCGGGCAATGGTTTTCTCTACAAGCAAATCCGCAATATGGTGGGAACTTTGTTGAAGATTGGAAATGATCGGATGTCGATCGAGCAGATCGATCTGATTTTAGAAAAGAAGGACCGCAATCTAGCAGGTCCAACAGCAGCGCCAAATGGCTTATATTTAAAGGAGATACGTTATGAGTAATGAATTGATTCTCGCAATTTCAGGAAATGATATTTTTAGTGGGGGAGGTCTTCATGCAGACCTTGCAACTTATACGACTAACAAACAGCATGGCTTTGTGGCGGTGACTTGTTTGACAGCCATGACCGAGCATGGTTTTGAAGTGATTCCAGTGGATTCAACGACCTTTGCTCAACAGCTCAACTCTCTCAAGGATGTTCCTTTCTCTGCTATTAAACTCGGCCTCTTGCCAAATGTTGAAGTGGCAGACCTAGCTTTGGACTATGTCAAAGCTCATGCAGATATCCCAGTAGTGCTCGATCCTGTCTTGGTCTGCAAGGAAAGCCATGATGTGGAAGTGTCAGCCCTTCGAGATGAATTGATCAAGTTCTTCCCTTATGTGACCATCATTACACCAAATTTACCAGAGGCTGAGATCTTGACCCAAAGCAAGATTCAATCGCTCGATGATATGAAGGAGGCTGCTCGTAAGCTCCATGAATTGGGAGCAGCGAATGTCGTGGTCAAAGGGGGCAATCGTCTCAATAAAGAAAAGGCCATCGATGTCTTTTATGACGGACAAGATTTTACAATCTTTGAAGAGCCAGTCCTAGAAAAGAACAATACAGGGGCTGGTTGTACCTTTGCGTCTAGCATTTCCAGCCAGTTGGTAAAAGGGAAATCACCGCTTGAAGCTGTTAAAGCCTCTAAAGACTTTGTCTTCCAAGCGATTCAACATTCAGACCAGTATGGAGTAGTACAATATGATATCTAATCGAACTCAACTCATTGCCCGCCTTTCCATTTTGACAGCCTTGACAGTTGTACTTGGCTACTATACCAAACTCCCAACTCCCACAGGGATTGTCACCCTGTTAGATCTTGGAGTGTATTTTACAGCCTTCTATTTTGGACGCAAGGAAGGTGCGATTGTAGGTGGTGTCGGAGCCTTCCTACTCGATCTGATTTCAGGCTATCCTCAGTGGATGTTCTTTAGCCTCCTCTTTCACGGGGGCCAAGGCTATTTCGCTGGCTTCAAGGGAAAAGCCCGTTACCTAGGTTTGCTCCTTGCGACAGTCGTCATGGTAGGCGGTTATGCACTAGCTTCTGCCCTCTTTTTAGGCAATGGCTGGGGAGCTGCTATCTCGGACATTCCAAACAACCTTGCTCAGAATTTTGTCGGAATGGCTTTAGGCTATGTGGTCTATTATGCCTTCCAAAAGAAAGGAAACTAATTCATGGATTTGGAGCAACTGAACAAGGATACAAAAGAAATCCTGGCAGATGTTTTGGCAAAAAGCCGTCTTCATCAGGGACAGATTCTAGTTCTCGGGATGTCCTCAAGTGAAGTTGCAGGAGGGCAAATTGGAAAGGCCTCGAACATCGACATTGCTGAAGCTATTGTCCAGACCTTATTAGATGAGTTGAATCCAAGAGGGATTTATCTAGCGGTACAAGGATGTGAGCACCTCAATCGCGCCTTGGTGGTCGAGCGGGAATTAGCAGACAAGAAGGAGCTAGAAATCGTCAATGTCCTTCCTAGTCTCCATGCAGGGGGAGCTGGACAACTCGCTGCTTTTAAGTATTTCAAGGATCCTGTCGAAGTGGAATTTATCACAGCCCAAGCGGGCTTAGACATCGGAGATACCTCAGTGGGGATGCACGTCAAGCACGTACAAGTTCCGATTCGCCCTGTTATACGTGAACTAGGGGAAGCCCATGTCACAGCCCTCGCTAGTCGGCCAAAATTGATCGGTGGTGCCCGTGCTCTCTACCTAGATGATCCTATCCGAAAATCATAAATAGAACTAGCTTTTAAGGGCTAGTTTTTTTGGATGGAAAGAGAGGCAAAAACGTTTTAAAACTTGCAATTTCAAAGTTTTGTGGTAAAATTATAAGGAATGACTATATTATTTTAAGGAGAGACAGAATGTCTGTATCATTTGAAAACAAAGAAACTAACCACGGTGTATTGACTTTCACCATCAGTCAAGAGCAAATCAAACCTGCTTTGGACCGTGTGTTTGAGTCTGTTAAGAAAACCTTGAACGTACCTGGATTCCGTAAAGGTCATATTCCACGTCCAATCTTCAACCAACGTTTTGGTGAAGAAGCTCTTTACCAAGATGCTTTGAACGATCTTCTTCCAGCAGCATACGAAGCAGCTGTTAAAGAAGCTGGAATCGAAGTTGTAGCACAACCAACTTTCGATGTTGTATCTATGGAAAAAGGTCAAGACTGGACATTGACAGCAGCTGTTGTAACAAAACCTGAAGTAAAATTGGGTGCTTACAAAGACCTTGAAGTATCAGTAGAAGTTTCTAAAGAAGTAACAGACGCTGATGTGGATGCTCGTATCGAACGCGAACGCAACAATTTGGCTGAATTGGTTGTTAAAGAAGGTGCTGCAGCAGAAGGCGACACAGTTGTAATCGACTTCGTAGGTTCTATCGATGGTGTTGAATTCGACGGTGGTAAAGGTGACAACTTCTCACTTGGACTTGGTTCAGGTCAATTCATCCCAGGTTTCGAAGACCAATTGGTTGGACACTCTGCTGGTGAAACAGTTGACGTCATCGTAACCTTCCCAGAAGACTACCAAGCAGCTGACCTTGCAGGTAAAGAAGCGAAATTCGTGACAACTATCCACGAAGTAAAAGCAAAAGAAGTACCAGCTCTTGACGATGAATTGGCAAAAGATATCGACGAAGAAGTTGAAACTCTTGCTGAATTGAAAGAAAAATACCGCAAAGAGTTGGCGGAAGCTAAAGAAGAAGCATACAACGATGCAGTAGAAGCAGCAGCGATCGATCTTGCAGTTGAAAATGCTGAAATCGTTGAACTTCCAGAAGAAATGATCCACGAAGAAGTACACCGTTCAATCAACGAATTCCTTGGAAATATGCAACGTCAAGGAATCTCACCTGAAATGTATTTCCAAATTACTGGAACAACTCAAGATGATCTTCACAAACAATATGAAGCAGAAGCTGAAAGCCGCACTAAGACAAACCTCGTGGTTGAAGCAGTAGCCAAAGCGGAAGGCTTCGAAGCAACTGAAGAAGAAATCAACGCTGAAATCGAACAATTGGCAGCAGATTACAACATGCCAGTTGAACAAGTTCGCAACCTTCTTTCACCAGAAATGTTGAAACATGACATCACAGTGAAGAAAGCCGTGAACGTAATCACAAGCACAGCAAAAGTAAAATAATTGAGATTAAAAAGAAGAGCCGTGAGGCTCTTCTTTTTTCTGATTTCATGGAGAATCCTGGAATTTTCCTTTGACGAAAGGGGAAATTTATCGTACAATAGAGTGTAACGATAAAATGCGTGATAGATTTAGTGACGAGAAGTTTTCAATCTATCATTGAGGATAGGATGAGGTTTAAGACCGGATCCTTCTCCATTTAGGAAATGAAACATAAGGAGATTTACCCTTGGAATTAGAAGTATTTGCTGGACAAGAAAAAAGTGAACTTTCTATGATTGAAGTGGCGCGTGCAATTTTGGAATTACGCGGACGTGACCATGAAATGTACTTTAGCGATCTTGTAAATGAAATTCAAAATTACCTTGAAAAATCAAACAGCGAGATCCGTGAAGCTCTTCCATTGTTCTACACAGAATTGAATGTCGATGGAAGCTTTATCCCACTTGGAGATAACAAATGGGGTCTTCGTTCATGGTATGCCATCGATGAAGTTGACGAGGAAATCATCGCTCTTGAAGAAACAGACGAAGATGAAACTCCTAAGAAACGCAAGAAAAAACGTGTCAATGCCTTCATGGATGGAGACGAAGATGCGATCGACTACAACGACGACGATCCAGAAGACGAAGAAGTTTACGAAGCAGATCCAGCTCTTTCATATGATGAAGAAAATCCAGATGATGAAAAGAGTGAAGTCGAAGCTTACGATGCTGAAATCAATGAAATCGTACCAGATGATTTGGGTGAAGAAGTTGAATTGAGCGAAGAAGACGACGAAGAAGAGGATTCTGAAGACGAGGAAGAAGAATAAATCATATGAAACAAGGAAATTGTTCCTTGTTTCTTTTTGTTTGCATTGAAAAAAGTGGCGAAATGGAGTATGATAAACGTGTAAGGATTCCCAAATAGGAGGTATTCAGATGGACTTTCATTTAGATCAAAGTTTAGTAGCTCTTGGTATTGATACGGTTGTGGTCGGAATTGCTAGAAATGTGGATCCCCAAGCTGTTTTACCTGTCGCTTTTCTTGAAAAAAAGCAAGCGATGGAACAATGGGCGCTCCAGTGTGAGGTGGAAGAAGTCGCAGAATCAGCGGTTGTTACAGGCTATACGGATTTGTTACAAAAGGTAGGGCGTAGCATCAAGAAAAATCTCCCAACAGTCCTAGCTCTTATCCGAAACATCCAGCATCGAGGAGCTCTTCCTCAGATCAATAGCATCATCGATATCTATAATGTCGAATCTCTGAAGTCTTTTCTCGCGATCGGAGGACATGACCTAGATAAGATTGAGGGGCCGATTGAATTTACAGTGAGTCAAAGAGAAGATCTCTTCTTCCCCATCCTTTCTAGCGAAAAGCATGTAGCACCGACAGATCCCGTCTATAGAGATCAAAAAGGAGTTCTGGCTTGGTTGGATGTACGCGATAGTGACCATTACAAATTTGAGGAGACTACACAAAACGCCCTCTTTGTCATTCAAGGAAATACTGAGACATCAGTCGAGATGCGTTTAGAAGCACTGGAGCGAATCCATAAGGACCTTGCTCTTTGTATGCCCCAGCTTCAATTTGAGAAATTTCTCGTCACACAAAATGGAGTGGAAAAAGTCTCGTAAACAGCGAAAACCATTTTCATGAAATTTTCAATTTGACAAAGTAGAGCATTTGCGGTAAGATATTGTTCGGGCACCTCATTTTGAGGTCGGAGCTCCCTAGCGATTAGGGGGCTATTTTTGTTTTTTCTGCAAAGAGGAATGGCCTCTACAACATTAGAAGAAGAGGAAAGCACATGTCAACAAAATATATTTTTGTAACGGGTGGTGTCGTATCATCCATCGGGAAAGGGATTGTCGCAGCAAGTCTTGGTCGCTTGCTTAAAAATCGTGGATTGAAAGTAACGATCCAAAAATTTGACCCTTATATCAATATCGACCCCGGGACGATGAGTCCTTACCAACACGGGGAAGTATTTGTCACAGACGATGGTGCAGAGACAGACTTGGACCTTGGTCACTATGAACGCTTTATTGATATCAATCTGAATAAGTACTCAAATGTGACGACAGGGAAAATTTATAGTGAGGTCCTTCGTAAGGAACGCCATGGAGAATACTTGGGCGCGACGGTACAGGTCATTCCTCATATCACAGATGCCTTGAAAGAGAAGATCAAACGGGCAGCGACGACGACAGATTCAGATGTTATCATCACAGAAGTCGGAGGAACAGTTGGAGATATTGAGTCCCTTCCATTCCTTGAAGCTCTTCGTCAAATGAAGGCAGATGTTGGGGCTGAAAATGTTATGTACATCCACACCACCCTTCTTCCTTACTTGAAGGCTGCTGGTGAAATGAAAACCAAGCCGACCCAACACTCAGTGAAAGAATTGCGTGGTCTTGGGATTCAACCAAATATGTTGGTCATCCGTACAGAAAAACCAGTTGGTCAAGGAATTAAAAACAAGTTGGCTCAATTCTGTGATGTCGCACCAGAAGCTGTCATTGAGTCACTTGATGTGGAACATTTGTACCAAATCCCATTGAACTTGCAAGCACAAAATATGGACCAAATCGTTTGTGACCATTTGAAATTGAATGTTCCTGCAGCAGATATGACAGAATGGTCTGCGATGGTCGATAAGGTCATGAACCTCAAGAAGCAGGTCAAGATTTCCTTAGTTGGAAAATACGTGGAATTGCAAGATGCCTACATTTCTGTCGTTGAAGCCTTGAAGCACTCAGGTTATGCGAATGATGCAGAAGTCAAGATTAATTGGGTCAATGCCAATGATGTGACAGCTGAAAATGTGGCAGAACTCCTTGGAGATGCGGATGGGATCATCGTCCCAGGTGGTTTTGGTCAACGGGGAACAGAAGGAAAAATTCAAGCCATCAAGTATGCGCGTGAACAGGACGTCCCAATGTTGGGTGTCTGCTTGGGGATGCAGTTAACCTGTATCGAATTTGCCCGTCACGTTTTAGGCTTGGAAGGGGCTAATTCATCCGAATTGGATCCAGAAACCAAGTATCCGATTATCGATATCATGCGGGACCAAATCGATGTGGAAGATATGGGAGGAACGCTCCGTCTCGGTCTTTACCCTTCTAAACTCAAACGAGGATCAAAAGCAGCTGCTGCCTATGACAATCAAGAAGTGGTACAACGTCGCCACCGTCACCGTTATGAGTTTAACAATGCTTTCCGTGAACAGTTCGAAGAAGCAGGTTTTGTCTTCTCAGGCGTTTCACCAGACAACCGTTTGGTCGAAATCGTTGAAATCCCAGAAAACAAATTCTTTGTCGCTTGCCAATACCACCCAGAATTGTCAAGCCGTCCAAACCGCCCAGAAGGACTTTACACAGCCTTTATCACAGCGGCAGTTGAAAACCACGATAGCAAATAAAAATCAAAGGAGGCTGGGACAAAAGTCCTAGCCTCTCAATTATTTTTGGATTGTTGAGCAAGACGCAGTGGTTGAGTGGGCTCTACTACGCTGATTT
>JBKXCY010000042.1:0-10369 GCA_046994005.1 Streptococcus sp. | reverse complement strand
CTATTATATCATTGTTCTAACTCAGTTATCTTTTCTAACATTTCTTGTATATCCTTTTGCGTCTTGAAAGGATTATTTTTTATTTTCTTAACAAAGAGAATGAGTGTGATAATCAAAAAAATACAAGCGATAACAGGGTTGATGGTAAAGTATAAAAGGCTACAAAATGCAGATAATCCTACAGGAAAATACCAAGAAGAAGCTGGATATACCTTTGCCCCGCTATATGTATAAAGGCCACGATTTGTTTGTTGGAAATGTATATTTCCTTTTTTAAAGTTGCTGAAAGCATCCACAGTAGTTTTGTTATATACCTTATTGTAAATTGCACGTTTAGGATCTTTAATAAGGCCTGTCCCTTTTTGGCCGTATGTTGGAATGATTGCTCGTTTAACCTGTCTCTTTAATTTCGATGTTGTCCGAGCTTTTAAACTCTTTGAAAGACTGGGTTTTCTAACTCCTATTTTCATAGTAATACTCCTTATTATTATTTCAATCCCAAACTTTTTTGTTTTAATTATATCAAATAACGAAAGGGAATGAAATAATAACGAGGTAAAGAAATAAAATTCACTATAAGAAGTGGGTATTAAGTTGGTAAGATATAGAAATGCGCCAGTTGAAGAAAGTTAAAATTCATGGAGTAAATTTACAAAACGTGGTATTCAACTTATTGGATCGATATCCAAACACACCTAAAACATAGTGAATCAACTAACCGTATCTAATGGATATCTAATGGTAATCGTATTAAAATTTTGGTATACTTAAGAGTATGAATTTATTAGAAAGTAGGCTTCCTATGGAGAAATTACAAGCCCTGTTATCGGAACGGTTTCAGATCGTTTTTTCAGATACCAGTTTATTAGATACAGCTTTTACGCACACCTCTTATGCCAATGAGCACCGCCTCTTAAAAATTTCACATAACGAACGTTTGGAATTTTTAGGAGACGCTGTTCTTCAATTAGTTATTTCCGAATATTTGTACAAGGAACACCCAAACAGACCGGAGGGAGATTTGTCCAAATTCCGTTCTATGATTGTCCGTGAAGAAAGTCTGGCTGGTTTTTCTCGGGATTGCCAATTTGACCATTTCATCAAACTAGGCAAGGGCGAAGAAAAATCTGGTGGTCGGGACCGCGATACGATTCTTGGCGATTTATTTGAAGCCTTTTTAGGTGCTCTTTTACTGGATCAAGGAGTGGAAGCAGTCAAACGCTTCATCTACCAGGTCATGATTCCAAAGGTTGAAACGGGTCAATTTTCTCAAGTCATTGACTACAAGACCCGCCTGCAAGAACTGTTACAGGTTCACGGAGATGTGGAGATCCAATACCAAGTGGTTAGCGAGTCCGGTCCTGCTCATGCCAAAGAGTTTGAAGTAGAAGTGTTCGTGAACGGTCAAACGATGGGACGTGGTCATGGTCGTTCCAAGAAGTTAGCGGAGCAGGAAGCAGCCCGCAATGCAGTTGAAACGAGGAATGATTCCCCATGTATCTAAAAGAGATTGAAATCCAAGGCTTTAAATCCTTTGCGGATAAGACAAAAGTCGTATTTGACAAAGGGGTCACTGCCGTTGTAGGGCCTAATGGATCTGGAAAATCAAATATCACGGAGAGCTTGCGCTGGGCCCTGGGGGAATCCAGTGTCAAGAGTCTACGTGGGGGCAAGATGCCCGATGTCATCTTTGCAGGGACAGAATCGCGAAAACCGCTGAATTATGCCTGTGTCACAGTTGTCTTAGATAACCAGGATGGTTTTATCCAACAGGCAGGGAAAGAAATTCGTGTCGAACGCCATATTTATCGTTCAGGAGACAGCGAGTACAAGATCGACGGCAAGAAAGTACGTCTCAGAGATGTGCATGATTTGTTCATGGATACGGGATTGGGACGGGATTCCTTCTCCATTATCTCTCAAGGACGGGTAGAGGAGATCTTTAACTCCAAACCGGAAGAACGCCGGGCAATCTTTGAAGAAGCTGCAGGTGTCTTGAAATTTAAGACGCGGCGCAAGGAAACCGAGACCAAACTCAACCAAACCCAGGAAAATTTGGACCGTCTGGAGGATATCCTCTATGAATTAGAAGGACAAATCCAACCTCTTGAAAAGCAAGCGACGGTCGCTCGCCGTTTCTTGGAATTAGACCAAGAACGGCAGGTTCTCTTGCTAGATGTTTTAGTTGCTCAAGTCGATCTGACAAAAGAGCTCTACGAAAAGGCTGATCAAGAAGAAAAAGCCATTCAAGAACAGTTGGCTTCTTATTACCAACGTCGTCAGGTCTTAGAAGAAGATAATGTACGTATCAAGAAAGCCCGCCATCAGTTGGATGAGAGCTTAGCTGAGGACCAGGCCAGCTTGCTTGAGGTTACTCGTTTGATCAGCGATTTGGAAAAGCAAATCGAAGTAGCTAAGTTGCAATCGAGTCAAGCAGCCCATAGTCGCAGGGAAAATCTTGAGCGGCTGGATGCTGTTTTGGCCCGTCTGGAAGAAGCGAAACAAGAGCTGGCTCAAAAACAAGAGATGCTAGCTGTGCTTCAACAAAGACTGACAGAGAACCGTCAGCAACAAGAAGAGTTGGAAAAAGAATTAGCCAACTACGAAGAAGATCCGGAACAAGTCATTGAGCATCTACGCGAGCAGTATGTCGCGCTCTTGCAGACGGAGGCTGAAAAATCTAATGAACGGACAGCCATTGAGAGTCGGATCCAAGCACTCCTGCAAGAATCTAGCCATCGTCAAGAGGATTTGACCAAGGCACAAACAAACTTCGAAGCTGCCAAGGAAAAAGAAGTCCGACAATTGGAAGAGTTGGATCAGGCACAAGCGACGGTCAAAGGTTTACTAGTAGAATATCAAGAGCAACTGGTAAAAGTGGAGCAGGCCAAAGCTGCCTACCAAGAGGCTCAAGCTACCATGTTTGACTTGATGGATGAGAGCAAGAATAAGCGGGCGCGGATCAATAGCTTGGAAGCCATTCAGAAGAACCATAGTAACTTCTATGCAGGCGTCAAGAGCGTTTTGCAAGAAGCAGAACGGTTAGGAGGCATCTGTGGGGCTGTTAGTGAGAATTTGAGTTTCTCAAAAGACTACCAGACGGCGCTTGAAATTGCTCTGGGAGCTAGCAGCCAACAGATTATTGTCGAAGATGAAAAGGCTGCAACGCGAGCGATCGATTTCTTGAAACGCAATCGCTTGGGACGGGCAACCTTCCTTCCGCTCACGACCATCAAAGCCCGTCAACTATCTCCTCGGAATTTGGAATTGATTCAAGCCAGTGCAGGATTTCTAGGAATTGCGAGTGACTTAGTGACCTATGAAAATCGTTTTGAACAGATTTTCCAAAACCTGCTTGGAGTAACGGCCATCTTTGACACGACGGAGCATGCGCGTGAGGCGGCTCGTAAAGTCAATTATCAAGTTCGGATGGTGACCTTGGATGGGACCGAATTGCGGACCGGAGGATCGTATGCCGGTGGTGCCAATCGCTCCCAAAATACGGTTTTTGTCAAACCAGAATTAGATAGTTTGAAGCAGGAAATGCAAGCTCTGGATGCTCGTTTGAGAGAAGCAGAGCAGGAGGTCGAGACCAAGGACAATCTGCTCAAGCAGGCGCAAGAATACCTGGCCTCTATTCAAAGCCAAGGTGAGCAAGCGCGTCTAGAGCAACAGCGGGCCCAATTGGCCTACCAACAAAGCCAAGAGCAACTGAAAGAAATTCAGGAACTCTTAGAAGCTTTGAAGTCAGAATTGGCAACAGATGCGACCCAGTCTCTCCAAGAAGAGCTGGAATCCCTTACTGAGCAATTGGCAGAAATTGAGCTTCAAAAAGAAAATTTGAACCGCGACATTGAAACAATGAAGTCGGACAAAGATGTTCTGCAACAAAAAGTACAAAACTTGCAAGAGCAATTGGCAGAATTGCGACTTCAACAGACGGAATGGTTGAGCCAACAAAGCTATGAGCAAACAGATGCTCGTCGCTTGGAAGAAACGATCTCCCAGTTGGAAGTAGAAGAGCATCAGTTGCAATTGCTGATTGAACAAGGCGAGGCCCAAGTTCAGATAGTTGATGTGGAGCAGCTAGCCAACCAATTGACGCAGGCCCAAGCCAAGAAAACGGAACTGGAACAAGGGGTCATTCGGAAACGATTTGAGCTGGATGATTTGGAAGGACAGGCCGAAGATGTGGCAGAACAGATGGAACAAGCTCGCAAGAAAAACGAAGAATGGATTCGTCAACAAGCCAAGGCTGAAGCGACACGTGAAAAGCATGCGGATCGTTTGAACAAGCTTTTAACGCAAATTACCGATGAATTCATGCAAAGCTTTGACCAAGCCAAAGAGCAGGCCAAACCTGTTGAAAATCTTGCAGTGGCTGAAAACCAGCTCAAGAGCATCGAAAAAGATATTAAGGCACTTGGTCCAGTCAATGTGGATGCGATCGAGCAGTACGATGAGGTGAAGGGGCGCTTTGATTTCCTTTCCAGCCAGCGTGAGGATGTCTTGGCTGCGAAAAATATGCTTCTGTCGACCATCAACGACATGAATGATGAAGTTAAGGAACGCTTTAAATCAACTTTTGAAGCCATTCGTGAATCCTTTAAAGTCACTTTCCGTCAAATGTTTGGTGGGGGTTCTGCTGATTTGATTCTGACAGAGCCAGATCTTCTGACAGCTGGTGTTGAGATTTCTGTGCAGCCACCTGGTAAAAAGATCCAATCCTTAAACCTCATGAGTGGTGGAGAAAAGGCCTTGTCTGCCTTGGCCCTCTTGTTCTCGATTATTCGTGTCAAGACCATTCCATTTGTCATTCTGGATGAGGTAGAGGCTGCCCTAGATGAGGCTAATGTTAAGCGCTTTGGGGATTATCTGAACCGCTTTGATAAGGAAAGCCAATTTATTGTCGTGACGCACCGGAAGGGAACTATGTCGGCTGCAGATTCCATCTATGGGGTGACCATGCAGGAATCTGGGGTTTCTAAAATCGTCTCAGTAAAATTGAAAGACTTAGAAAATGAAGAATAATGATATTAAATTGATCGCTACGGATATGGATGGAACCTTTCTAAATGACCAACATCAGTACGATCAAGACCTTTTACGCAAGGTATTAGCAAGCTGCAAAGAAAAAGGCATCTATTTTGCTGCTGCAAGTGGCCGTGCCCTCCTTTCTCTCAAATCTCTCTTTAAAGGATTTGAGGACCAGATGATTTTCATTGCTGAAAATGGTAGTGTGGTAGAATTTCATGGAGAAGATCTTTACGAAGCAACCATGTCCAAAGACTTTTATTTGGGTGTTTTTGAGGCTTTGAAAGCTTCCCCTTATGCAGACCCGAATAAGCTTCTTTTGACTGGGAAAAAAGGAAGCTATGTCTTAGAAACAGTAGATCCCGACTATCTGGCCTTGAGTCAGCACTACAATGAAAACATTCAAAAAGTGAAAACCCTAGCAGATATTCAAGATGAAATTTTCAAATTGACCACCAACTTTGATGCAGCTCTTGTACTTGAAGGTGAACAATGGGTCACTGACAATATCCCCGGTGTCAAAGCGATGACGACAGGTTTTGAGTCAATTGATATTGTCCTCGATTATGTCGATAAGGGAGTGGCTATTACTGCCTTAGCGGATAAACTAGGGATCTCGATGGATCAGGTGATGGCTTTCGGGGATAACCTAAACGACCTCCATATGATGCAAGTCGTGGGCCATCCAGTAGCGCCAGAAAATGCACGTCCTGAAATCTTGGCCATTGCTGAAACAGTCATCGGCCACCATGCGACTGGTTCTGTCCTACGCTACATGGAGGAAATTGTATGAGTCAGATTTCCTTGATTGCGCTGGATTTAGATGGGACCCTTCTCAATTCTGAAAAAAAGATCTCCCCTCGCAATAGAGCAGCCCTCGCTGCTGCACAGGCCCAAGGTGTCAAGGTGGTTCTAACCACTGGTCGCCCCTTGAAAGCCATGGATTTTCTTTTGGAAGAATTGGGAACAGCAGGCCTCAAAGAAGAGTATACGATTACCTTCAACGGTGGTCTAGTGCAGCGAAATAATGGAGAAATCCTCTCAAAAGTTGTCTTGGCACCAGAAAATGTCGCAACCATTCATGATGAAACAGCCCGTCTAGGCCTTCCGCTGGATGCTATCAGTGAGGGAACGGTTTATGAGATTCATGCAGATCGAAAGTCTCTCTATTCCCTTTACAATCCCTACCTGAACTTTATTGAGACAGATTTTAAAGACCTGCCATCCACGATTTCCTACAACAAGTGTGTGACAGCCGTCGATCAAGACTTTTTAGATGCTGCGATCAAGCAGATCAAGCCGGACTTATTTCAAGACTATGAAATTTTTAAATCTCGGGAAATGTTGCTGGAATGGTGCCCTAAAAATGTTCACAAGGCGACAGGTTTAGAGGCACTGGCAACTATTTTGGGTCTTAAGGCAGATCAAGTCATGGCCTGTGGAGATGAAGCCAATGACCTGTCTATGATCCAGTGGGCTGGACTGGGGGTTGCCATGGGCAATGCGATTCCAGCAGTGAAGGAAGTTGCAGCGCTTGTGGCCCCTGTGACCAATGACCAGGATGCCGTCGCATGGGCAATTGAAAATTATGTGCTAAAGGAGAGTGATTAAATGGGATTATTTGATCGTTTATTTGGAAAAAAAGAAGAAGCTGAAAAAGTGCTTCCGTCTTCTGAAGAAGTGACGGAAAGTACGGAGGTTGAAGAAACTGTCAAAGAGGAGCCGACGGCTATCCAAAATGACAAGGAAGAGCAAAAAATCGCTGATATGGAGGCTTACTACCAAGAGCTCAAAGCGCGAATTGCAGCCACTCATCAACCTGTTTCAACCGTTGCTCAAGAAGAGCCGGCAGAGGAACCTCTTGTAGAAGAAAAAGTGACATCAGAGACTCATGAAGACCAAGTACCAGTAGAGGAGTCTCCAGTTGTCTTTGAACCTGCTCAAACAGAAGCAAGTCCTGAAGAAGTTTCACCACTAGCTGATGACACGGAGACTGAGCCTCTTGAAGAAGTGGAAGAAACTGAAAATGGTGAGGAAGCAGATGGGGCTAGTGCTTCAGAAATGAAAGAAGAGCCACCGATTGCCTTTCCATCATCTGACGCTGAGCTAGTAGAAGGGAGCACGACAGAAGAGGAGTCTCCAGAACTAGTAGAAGCTCAGGATGAGGTTTCAGAACCTGAAGTATCAGAAGCGATTGCTCAAGTGGAGGAAACTTCAGAAGTGGCAGAAGCCGAGTCCAGAATTCCTCAAGGAGAAGCTGCATCAACCGTTGAGGAAAGAACTGTTGAAGAGGCAGAGGAGCCAATTCCAGATGAGGTTGAGCCAGAGCAAGAAAACATTCAGGAAAAATACGATCGTAGCTTGAAAAAGACACGGACTGGATTTGGAGCACGCCTCAATGCCTTCTTTGCCAATTTCCGTTCAGTTGATGAAGAATTCTTTGAAGAATTGGAAGAACTCTTGATCATGAGTGACGTTGGGGTTCAAGTGGCCTCTAATTTAACCGAAGAGTTGCGCTATGAAGCCCGTTTGGAAAATGCCAAAAAACCAGATGCTCTCAAGCGCGTGATCATCGAAAAATTGGTGGACTTGTATGAAAAGGATGGCCAATTTAATGAAGCTATTCGTTTTCAAGACGGTCTTACGGTCATGCTCTTTGTTGGGGTCAATGGAGTTGGTAAAACAACCTCTATCGGGAAGTTAGCCCACCGCTACAAACAAGAAGGCAAGAAAGTCATGTTGGTTGCAGCAGATACTTTCCGTGCAGGAGCAGTAGCTCAACTGGCAGAATGGGGACGCCGCGTAGATGTTCCAGTTGTGACAGGTCCTGAAAAATCAGATCCTGCTAGTGTCGTCTTTGATGGAATGGAACGTGCGATCGCTGAAAACATTGATGTTCTGATGATTGATACAGCTGGTCGTCTGCAAAACAAGGACAACCTCATGGCGGAGCTGGAAAAAATCGGTCGCATTATCAAGCGTGTGGTACCTGATGCACCGCATGAAACCTTGCTAGCCCTCGATGCATCAACTGGTCAAAATGCCTTGGTGCAAGCCAAAGAATTTTCAAAAATTACGCCTGTGACAGGAATTGTATTGACCAAGATCGATGGAACGGCTCGAGGTGGGGTCGTCCTTGCGATTCGTGAAGAGTTGGACATTCCAGTGAAGTTGATTGGATTCGGAGAAAAGATTGATGACATCGGACCATTCCATTCAGAAAACTTCATGAGAGGCCTCTTGGAAGGCTTGATTTAAGAGTCGAATAGAAAAAGACAAATTGTTGGAAGAACAATTTGTCTTTTTGTTTCCTTGCGCTATCAAAAAAACCACCCGAAGGTGGCTTTCCTTAATTCTTAGGTTCAGGTTTCCAAACCCATTCGGCTCCGTATTCTGCAAGGAGATCATCGGATGCAGTTGGTCCCATGGATCCAGACTTGTATTCATAGAGTGGTGCTCCATTTTCGGCCCATAGTTTTTCGATTCGGTCAATCAATTGCCATGAAGCACGAACTTCGTGCCAGTGGCTGTAATTGGTTGAGTCATTGTTCAAAACGTCGAAAATTAATTTTTCATAAGGCTCTGGTGAAGCCCCAGTTGCGGTCGCATCTGTTTCGTAATCAAAGGAAATCGGTGCGATACTGAATTTTTCTCCGACCTCTTTTCCGTTGATGCTCAATGAGAAACCTTCGTTTGGTTGGATATAAATGGTCAAGATATTTGGTTGCAAGCTATGTCCAAAGATGGAGTCGGTTTGCTTGAAAACCACATTGACCATGGTTCCTTTTTGTGTCAAGCGTTTTCCGGTACGGAAGAAGAAAGGCACACCGCGGAAGCGATCGCTATCAACAAAGAACGCACCAGAAGCATAGGTCTCTGTAGTAGACTCAGGGTCGACATTCGGCTCACTGCGATAAGAGATATCTTTTTTCCCTTCGATCGTACCTGAATGGTATTGACCACGGATAAAGAATTTCTTCAATTCGTCATCTGTTGGATTGTGCAATTGCTCAAAAACTTTAACTTTTTCTGCCCGAATCGCATCCTTGGTGAAGGTAGCTGGTTTATCCATAGCAAGCAAAGACAAAAGCTGAAGGGTATGGTTTTGCACCATATCTCGAAGGGCTCCCGAGTGATCATAGTAGCCACCGCGTTCTTCAACTCCTAAGCGTTCAGCAAAAGTAATTTGGATATTGTCAATAAAATCTCGGTTCCAAAGATTATCAAAAATAAGATTTCCAAAACGAATGGCAAAGATATTTTGGATCATTTCTTTTCCAAGGTAATGGTCGATTCGGAAGATTTGTTCTTCATCAAAGGTTTCTTCCAATTCTTTGTTGAGCTGACTAGCCGTTTCTAGGTCTGTACCGAAAGGTTTTTCAACGATCAAGCGCTCAAAGCCTTGTCCATCCACAATGCCTTCTGATTTGAGGTGTTTGGCAATGGTTCCAAAAAATTGAGGAGCCATGGACAAGAAGAAGACCTTGTTGTGTTCTGTTTGGTATTTTTCATCCAAGCTATTTTGCAATTCACGCAGGGCAATGTAATGTTCGGTATCATTGACATCGTGGCTTTGGTAGTAGAAATGGCTAGCGAATTCTTGAGCTTGTTGTGGGCTATCTGCCAGATCTGTGATAGATTCTACCACGACTGATTCAAAGTATTCCTTACTCCATGGTCTGCGAGCTGTTCCGATAACCGCAAAGTGTTCAGATAGATTTCCTGATTTATAGAGTCTAAAAAGGGATGGGTAGAGTTTGCGCTTGGCTAAATCTCCACTAGCCCCGAAAATGGTTACAATAACTTTTGAAGACATTTAAGTACCTATTTCCTATTTTATTAACCATATTTTACCATAAAATCCACAAGATTTCTTTGATGGAATCGTTGTTCCGAATATTTTCCGCTTGGATTGGAAGATCTGAGAGGAAAGCATAGAAAAAGCTAGAACCAATGTGGATTCTAGCTTCAACTGCTATAAGCTGTTTGGATCGACCACAGAAGAAACTTGGTAACTCCATCAGAATACGCGGTAGACATAAGGATTATCCGGTTTTGTAATGGTCTTACAATCGCTAATGTGGAGGACAGGCAAGCTTTGTTTGAGCTGCTTGTGGTATTCAATGGACAAGGTTCCTTTAGCATGGATCCAGGTATTGTTTTCGAAATGCTGCGGAGCCCCCGTCGTTAAGAGACCGTAGACGCCGGAATCTGCGATACAGTGGATGATCCCAAAGCGAAAGAGGAATTGGCTGTCCTTGTTATTGGGGTCATTGTATACGAAGCCGGTCAACTCGATTGTCTTTCCTGCAAATTGGTCAGGATAATCATAAAT
>JBKXCY010000041.1:0-10416 GCA_046994005.1 Streptococcus sp. | reverse complement strand
TGGACAGACGCTCATTTTCAGCAAACTCAATATAGTTCATGTCCGCCTCCTTTTCTGTAGTTCTATTGTAGTGAAAAGGCTTGCAAAAGTCAATGTGAAATCAAAAAGCCCCCAGCTGTATCTGAGAGCTTATCTAATTAACGATAGCTAAGAGCACGTCTGATGGTCTTCCATGGTCCGAGGTCATCGGTCTGGAGGATTAAGCTCGCATAGATACGAGCAATAAGCACTGTTCCCACGATGGTAAAGAGAACCGCAATTCCCAATGAAGCCCAAGCTTCAAGACCCGTCGCATAGCCATTGATGGTGCGGAAAGGCATGAAGAAGGTTGAAAAGAATGGAATGTAGGAACCGATCTTCAACAAGAAGACATCACCGGCACTTCCCAAGGTGGTTACTCCAAGGAAGCTAAAGATAACTAACATCATCAGTGGCGAAATTGCTTTTCCTGAATCTTCAGGTCGTGCAACTGTTGAGCCTAAGAAGGCAGATAGGACCACATACATAAAGATCCCAAGGATAATGAAGAAGACGGTATTGAGCGAGATTGACTCTGCTAGGTGTTGAGTAATCGGAGAGTTTGGAGTAAGGATATCTTTGACAACTGGGATATCTGCTCTAAAGATCCAAACGCCTACCAAACCAATCACATAGACAAAAATGTGGGTAAAAATCACTCCGAAGAGTCCGAGCATGCGTGCGAAGAAATAGTCGGTTGCTTTGATACTAGAGAAGACCACTTCCATGATCTTGGTTCCCTTTTCACTGGCCACTTCTTGGGCTGTGATACTAGAGTAGAAGATCAAAATCATATAAAGCAGCATTCCTAGACCACCTGCAACCATGGTTTGCACCATTTTCAAACCTTCTTTTTTCTCATCAATTTTTTCTTTGAGAGAAACCTGTTGAGACAAGGCTGTGACTTGCTCTTTGCTTAGATTGGCACGCGCTAGATTGATCCCTTGTTGGACCTGGCTTAACTTCGCAGAGACAAGGTTTTTCAATTCCGCTTTCATGGCTTGGTCGCCCACATAAGTGGCTTCTAGCTGGCCATCTTTTTCATCGACTGTCAGGTAAGCAGCGGCTTTCTCATCCTTGATGGCTTTTTTAGCTGCAGCTTCATCCTTGTAGTCTAAGGTCAAGCCATCGGTTCCTTTAAGACTTTCTTTGACAGCTGGAACTTCTGTCACCAAGGCCACCTGATTCTTAGCATCCGTAGAAGAACCCGTCAGATAACCGATTCCAATACTCAACCCTAAAAAGAGGAAGGGACCGAAGACCATGAAGAGAAAACTCCATGATTTCACTTGTCTGATATAGGTTTCTTTCATTACGACAAACATCTGTTTCATACTTCTACTCCTGATTCAAGTTTAAAGATCTCATCAATAGTTGGGGCTTGGTGGTCAAAGGTCGCAAGGTAGTGGCCCTTGGTCAATCGGTCAAATAATTCTGGACCAGCTGACGCATCATCCAAGATCAGCTTCCAGGTCCCTTGCTTGGTCATGCTGACCTTAGTCACGTGTGGCAGAGCTTCTAGCTCTTCTTTGCTAAAGTCGTTTGAGACGAAGAGGCGAGTCTTGCCATAGCTATTCCGGACCTCTTGGACAGGCCCTGAAAGGACCACCGAACCATCACGGATCATTAGGATATCATCACACAACTCTTCGACGTTGGTCATAACGTGGTCAGAAAAGATAATGGTCGCCCCACGCTCTTTTTCTTCAAAGATGACCTGCTTGAGCACTTCTGTATTGACCGGATCCAGCCCACTAAAGGGTTCATCTAAAATGATCAATTTAGGCTCATGGATCAAGGTGATGATCAGTTGCACCTTCTGTTGGTTCCCTTTTGAGAGACTCTTGATTTTATCAGTCAATTTCCCTTTTACTTGGAGTTTTTCCATCCAGGTTGGTAATTTTTCCTTGACCTCGGCGGTGCTCATTCCTTTCAAAGCAGCCAAATAACGGACCTGCTCAAAAATCGTGAGTTTTGGCATGAGACTACGCTCTTCTGGTAAATAACCAATTTCCTTGTAAGTCTCTTGGCTAATCGCTTTGCCACCTAGGCGAATCTCACCACTGTAGTCCAAAAAACGCAGGATGCTATGGAAAATGGTGGTTTTCCCAGCCCCATTTTTCCCAACCAAACCAAGGATATGCCCTTGTTGAGCTGTCAGATCCACTCCAAAGAGGACCTGCTTATCCCCAAAGCTTTTTTCTAAATGTCTAATTTCTAACATAGATGACTCCTTTACTCTTTATAATAACGTTTGGTAATCTTGTACTGTGAAATAAGGATATAAATATAGATGATGGATACAACTAACAAAGCTAAGAGGATATCCATATGGAAGGCAATCCCAATGATTAAGAGAGCGATAAGAATGCTCGGCAAGATATAATTGCTTAACTTAACCACCACTTCAAAATTTTCCTCGTAGCTAATCTGTTTTTCAGCTTCATCCATCATACTCATTAAAAATTCACGCACTTCCTTGGCATTGGCATTGCGAGGGAACTCCATACCATAAATCAATTTAAAAGTCTTGCGATAGAGTTGGTCAGCTACGACAAACATAGCAAATAGACTAACAAAAATATAAAACATGGTGTAGCTTCCAAAAATATGCATATACGTTCCTGTCATCTTATCATCAAAAGAGTACTGTTGAGTATAAAAGATAATCACAAACATATAAGGAATCAGCAGAATCCCTTTGAAAATTGTAGCCAAGTCGTAACGTTTTCTCATCTGACTTTCAAATCTATAAGCCTCCTCATCTTCTGTTTCACTCATCTTGTAATAAGATTTTCGTGACATCAAAAGTAAGGACAATACAACCGCAAAAATGATCAGAAAAAGAATGAAGCTTCCTACATACAAGTCCTCTTTATCAAAAAGATTTTGCAATTCAATGCTTGTTTTCGATCCAAACATACCTGTCAAAACTCCGATGCATCCTCCAATCAAGCCGGAACCTGTGATGATTCCGACATTTCTCCAAAAACGGTAACGCGCTGACCTTTCTTGATATTTCTTTTTCATTTTTATCCATCTCCCTCTACTAGACTAAAGACATTCTCCACCGGTTCCTTGAAAATCTGGGCGATGGTGATCGCAATGATAACTGAGGGGGTGTATTCCCCCCGCTCCAAGAGACTGATGGACTGGCGCGAGACCCCTGCTAGCTTGGCTAGCTCGGATTGGTTGAGCCCATCGCGCGCCCTAAGCTCTTTCAATCGATTTTTTAAGATCATGGCTTTCGCCTCCTATAGCTGAACACCTTGAATATCTTCGATGCGAACTAATTTTGTCTCGCTTTGCTGTTTATTAATCACACGAGTCAGTTTGACCCAATCTTCATCGATATCCATAATTTCATATTCGGTTCCAAATCCATTTACCGTAACAGTGACCGTTTGGCCTTTCAATTCTTCTAAAAGTCTAGACATATCTTGATTTCCTTTCAATTGTTTTTCTAATCGTCTGATGCGTTTGTTCAACCTTTTTATCTTCTTTCCTGAGCTTGTATAAACTATAAACAGAAAAGGGATAAAAATAATCCACACGGCTCCCATAAGAAAACCTCCTCTTCTTTCAACTGAAATCATTGTAACACTTCTTTTTCTTTTTGACAAGTATTTTTGTCAAAAAAATAAAAATATTTGTCAGAAATAGAAGGATGGTTGACATAGATATTTTGAGTGCTTAAAGGAATATCTTGATTTATAAAGGGCTTGAAGCCCTAAAACATGCAAGTTCTGTAAGAAAAAAACAGCTGAGAAATTCTCAACTGTTTCATTTTTTTATAATTTAACGCACTTCTGCGTCTACTTTTTCTTCAAGGGAAGCTTGAATTTTTTCCATATAGCGAGCGACTTCTTCATCCGTCAGGCTATCTTCTGGATTTTGGAAGGTCAGGCTGTAGGCCATGGACTTCATGCCAACCCCTAGTTTTTCACCTGAGTAGACGTCAAAGAGTTTGATGTCTGTTAAGCGTTTCACGCCAGCAGCTTGGATGGCATCGACTACCTCTTGGTGAGTCACTTCTGCTTTGAGGAGAAGGGCAATATCACGGCTGACTGCTGGGAATTTAGTAATTTCCACAAATGGAGCTGCTGGTTGAAGGGCCGATTCAATAGCAGATAAGTTCAATTCTGCCACATAGGTTTCTGGAATATCATAAGCCTTAGCTGTTACAGGGTGGACTTGTCCCAAGACCCCAATCACTTGGTCACCGAGCGAAATCAAGGCTGTACGACCTGGGTGGAGACTGGCAATTTTAGAAGTTGCTGTATAGGTCACTTCAAGACCCAAACGAGCAAAGAGGGCTTCCAAGATTCCCTTGGCATAGAAGAAGTCAACTGGAACAGCTGCAGTTTGGAAGTCTTTTTCAGCAACCAATCCAGTTAAAGCAAAGGCAAAGCTATTGATTTCATTTGGCAAGTCTTCTTTTGGATTAGCCGTTTGCTCAAAGACTTTTCCAATCTCATAGAGAGCTAAATTCTTGTTCTTACGTGCGACGTTGTAGGCAACTGTATCCAAGATACCTGAAATCATGTTTTGACGGAGGACTGAGCGATCCACTGTCATTGGCCACATGAGTTCAGTTAGATTACTTGGTTGAATCGTAAACTCTACTGCTTTTTCAGGAGTTGTCAGTGCATAAGTGATGATTTCTGTCAATCCAGCACCTTCTGCAATGGTACGAACTTGGCGACGCAATTTTTGAGTTGCTGTCAAAGCACCAGCTGTACCATCAGAAACTGGAAGACTAGCTGGCAAGCGATCATAACCGTAGATCCGAGCGATTTCTTCGAAGAGATCAGCTTCGATTGAAATATCCCAACGGCGACGTGGCACGCTCACTGTAAAGCTTTCTGCATTCCCAGAAAGGCCAAATCCAAGACGGCGGAAGACATTTTCTACATCTACGTAGGAGAGCTCAGTACCAAGGACACGGTTAACGTCTGCAAGAGTGGAAGAAACTTCTACATCCGAAGTATCCAACTGGCCTGCTGAAACGATGCCCTTCCGCACAGTTGCACCTGCAAGCTCTACAATCAAGCTCGCAGCTGCGTCTAAGGCTTCATTGACAGTAGCCACGTTAATGCCTTTTTCAAAACGTGAAGATGATTCTGAACGAAGGTTAAGGCGACCACTGGTCTTACGGATTGAAGTTCCATCAAAGACGGCGGCTTCAAGAACAACACGACTAGATTTTTCAGAGATTTCTGTTGCCTCTCCACCCATGACACCTGCAAGGGCTACTGGTTTGTCAGCGACCGTGATGACCAAGTCAGCTTCTGCAAGTTCACGCTCTTCTCCATCCAAGGTCACCAATTTTTCCCCAGCACGCGCTTCACGCACACGGATGTTGTTTCCTTCAAAGGTATCCAAGTCAAAGGCATGCATGGGTTGACCAAAGTAGAGCAAGATATAGTTGGTTACGTCAACTACATTGTTAATCGGACGAATACCTTCGTTCATGAGAAGGTTTTGCAACCATTGTGGACTTGGTGCGATGGTTACATTGTCCAAGATACGGGCTGCATAGTATGGCGCCTTGTCTGTATCAATGCTGACAGAAAGAGCATCTGCTGCAGCTTGATCCGTTTCAGTAAGAGCAAACTCTTTAAAGCTCACTGCCTTGTCATAGATGGCTGCCACTTCATAAGCCACTCCACGCATAGAAAGGGCGTCTGCCCGGTTTGGAGTGATGGAAAGCTCAATGATTTCATCATCCAAGTCTAGGTAAGAGAATACCTCGTCACCTGGAACAGCATCATCTGGCAAGATTTGGATGCCATCTGCAAATTCTTTTGGTACAACGGAGTCAGAAATACCCAACTCACCAAGTGAACAGATCATCCCAAGGGATTCCAAACCACGGATTTTGCCTTTTTTAATCTTGTAGTTATCAGCGATACGAGCACCTGGAAGAGCCACCATGACCTTGATGCCTGCACGCACATTTGGTGCTCCACAGACGATTTGGCGGGCTTCTTCTTCGCCCACATTGACTTGGCAGACATGGAGGTGAGTTTCCGGCACATCTTCACAAGACAAGACTTCTCCGACGACGATTTTTGAGAGACCAGCAGCTGGTGATTCCACACCTTCTACCTCGATCCCTGTAGTTGACATTTTTTCAGCCAACTCTTGTGATGGCACATCGACGTCCACCAATTCTTTTAACCATTTATATGATACTAACATAATTCTGATCGTAAGACCTCAGCAAGCGAGATCTTCTCAATTCCTTTCTCTCAATATGAACCCACAATTAAGTTTGTGGATCCTCCTTCAAATGCTTGCGCAGCAACCAGTCGGTATCCACAGTTTCCCCTGTGATAAAGTGGTGCTCGCTAAACCGTTCAAATCCGAATTGTTTGTAAAAGTTTTGGGCCTTAAAATTTCGTTCCCAAACACCAAGCCAGGCCCAGTCGAATCCACGTTTCTGAGCTTCTTGCAAGGCAAAGAGCAACATTTCCTTGCCGTATCCCTTGCCATGGTGTTCTTTTTTGACATAGATTCGCTGAATTTCAAAGGCATTGTTCATTTCAACAGACTCTGTTTGCGACTTTCCCCAGTTAAACTTGAGAAAACCACAAACTTCTTGGTCATGATCAAGAACAAAATAGGTTTCAGATTCCGGATTCTCCAAGTCCTTCTGGACCTGCTCTGGTGACAAGACCGTTTGATAATAGTCTTCCAAATCATCATCCGAAATATAGGGGCCGAAAGTGTCCCCGTAGGTTTCTACCTCTAATGTCCTTAAAAATTGAAATTCTTTAGCGTTCACTTTTACTAACATACTTATTTAAACTGTTCTGAAAAACGGACATCGCCTTGGTAGAAACCTCGGATATCATTGATTCCATAACGGAGCATGGCGACACGTTCTTGACCAAGACCAAAGGCAAATCCTGAATAAACAGTTGAATCAATGCCACTCATCTCAAGGACACGTGGGTGTACCATACCGGCTCCCATGATTTCAATCCAACCAGTTTTCTTACAGACATTACATCCAGCTCCACCACACTTGAAGCAAGAAACGTCCACTTCAACCGATGGCTCGGTAAATGGGAAGTAGGATGGACGCAGACGGATTTGACGTGCTGCACCAAACATCTTTTGCACGATCAATTGGAGTGTTCCTTGAAGGTCAGCCATAGAGATGTTTTTTCCAACAACCAAACCTTCGATTTGGTGGAATTGGTGACTGTGGGTCGCATCATCTGTATCCCGGCGGAAAACCCGTCCTGGAGAGATCATCTTCAATGGCCCTTTAGAAAAGTCATGGGCATCCATGGCACGTGCTTGTACTGGTGAGGTATGGGTCCGAAGCAAGATTTCTTCTGTGATGTAGAAGGTATCCTGCATATCCCGTGCTGGGTGATCTTTTGGAAGGTTCATCCGTTCAAAGTTATAATAGTCTTGCTCCACTTCAAAGCCATCTACGACTTGATAGCCCATCCCGATAAAGATATCTTCGATTTCTTCACTGGTTTGGGTCAAAACATGCCGGTAACCACTAGCAACTGGACGACCTGGAAGGGTCACATCAATGCTTTCGCTAGCTAGTTTAGCTTGGACTTTCTTTTCTTCCAAGAGTTTGGCTGTTTCTTCAAAAGCAGCAGTCAAAACATCACGGGCTTCATTAACGTGTTTCCCGATAACCGGACGCATCTCAGCTGAGACATCCTTCATTCCTTTAAGAATTTCCGTCAGAGATCCTTTTTTCCCAAGGACAGAGACCCGTAGGTCTTGCATCTCTTTTTCATTTTCAGCAGAGATCTGCTTCAAAGCTGCCAGCGTTTCTTCGCGAAGCGCTTTTAATTGTTCTTCAATCGTTGACATAGTTCCTCCATCACAGTCCCTCTACAGACATAGAAAAAACCGCGCGCAAGCTCCTGATCGGAGCGTTGCCACGCGGTACCATCCGTTTTTATCTGTAAACCAGACCTTAATTCTAAATCCTTTACGCAAGTGAATTCACTCAGCTTTCATGCAAAGGGCTTTCAGTCACGGCCCTTCTCCCTGATGCACTTCCCTTGAGCTACTGGTCTTGCAGATTTCTATTCGATTACTATCTAGTTTAGCAGAATTTTAGTTAAAAAACAAGTTAGATGAGACTAATTTCAATAGAAAAGGGAACAAGACGCAGGGCATTCTCTATTCTTCATCTGCTTTCCTTTTCAATAGAAGAGTTGCGGCTTGGTTAAAACCATCACACCAGTTATACCACTTCGCTTCATACTCATCTTGGGGTAAGATACGATGTTTTAAATCCAGAATAGAGTCTATCTTGCTTTCCTCGCAAGCTTGCGCATAGAGAGCATACAAGGCATCGCCACCATCTTGATCAAACTCAGCAGAAATCGTATCTTGACCCGCCAACAAAGCTTGGTAAGCCCTGTGATGCCCGTCTGTAATCAGCAAGCGATTGCCAACTGCAAGAATACTAATTGGATCGACATTAATGTTTTCTGCCGACTGATACAGCATCTGGATAGCTTGTAACTTCTTTTCTGATAAGTATAGTTGGGTTGGATGAAGATCTGTTATCTTAACGTTCATTCCTTTCTCCTCAAAGGTCCCGATTAAAAGACCTACCAATGCTAAATTCCCCTGCCATTCTTGTGATTCGTTTCCTTTTTATTTAATGACTTGTCCAGCATCTTTCAAGACAGATTCTGGAATAGTAATACCCAATTCATCTGCGACTTTTTTATTGATGACAGATTTTCCTTGGCTAAAGATTTCAACAGGTGTATCCGCAGGTTTTTGACCTTTCAAGATCTTCGCAGCCATTTTACCAGTTGCTACTCCAAGATCATGTTGGTCAACAACGACTGAACCAAGACCACCAGCTTCAACCATGGCCGTCGCACTTGGGAAGATTGGTTTTTTAGCTGTTTTGTTGGCTTCGACAACTGTTGAGAAGGCTGAAGCGATGGTATTGTCAATTGGAACCCAGATAGCATCGACTTTACCAGTCATGACAGAAACCGTTGAAGCAATTTCATTTGTAGAAGGGACAGAATAAGGAACCACCTTGTAACCTGCTTTTTCAGCTAATTTTGTAAATTCTTCTACTTGCGTTTTAGAATTATCCTCACTGGTTGAGTAAAGGATCCCGATTGTTTTCACGTTTGGAGTCAACTCTTTAATCAATTTCAACTGTTGCTCAGTTGGATTGTGGTCAGATACCCCAGTGATATTGCCACCTGGTTTTTTTAAATCTTTGACCAATTTAGCACCGACCGGATCGGTGATAGCACCCATGACAATTGGTTTGTCTTTGGTTGCACTAGCCAAACCTTGAGCAGATGGAGTTGCAATCCCAATCAAGACTTGGTTATCCTTGTCTACCAATTGTTTACTCATGGTTGCAACCTTGTTTTGGTCCCCTTCTGCATTGAGGAAATCAATGTCCACTTTGTCCTTGTCATAACCTTCTTCAGCCAAACCATCTTGAATTCCCTTGTAGATCAAATCAAGCGAAGGGTGGCTGACCAACTGCAAGACCCCAACTTTAGCTTTTTCATTGCTAGTTGCTGCCTTGTTGTCTTTGCCTGCTGTAGCTGAATAGATCGCTGTCCCAATGACTGCTGCTGCAATCAAACCAATAATTCCCATTAACCGTTTATTTTTCATTTTACTACCTCTTCTATTTTTTCATTTTCTTCTAATTTTCATCCTCTAAAGAATGCGACGCCATCGTTTCTTCATATCTTTTCTCCCTTCTCATCTAAAACAAAAAACACGCCCACACATAGCAAAAGCTATGTGAGGACGTGTCATCGCGGTGCCACCTCACTTATGGGAAAAGGATAGTCTCTCCCCATATCTCTGTCTTGTCTAGCAACAAGTTGCACGATAAGGTGTGCCAACCGAATTTTTATTGTTTCAAATTCATCTCATCATTAGTCCAATTTCATAAACTGCCGCTACCCACTCTCAGCAACCGTGGGCTCTCTTGAAACTTTCATTTACTACTTTTCTAATTTCTTACATTTTAAAGTTTTCTTTCAAAAATGTCAATACTTTTTCTGCATTTTTTTGAAAACGTTCGCATTTTCTATATTACATCCCCTTGCTTCTTTCTGGGATTTCCGCTCTATTTTTGATATAATTTACTAGAATAAACGCTAGAATGATGAGGAATCCCATGTCTTTTGATGGATTTTTTTTACACCATATGGTCCACGAATTGAAGGCTGAACTCTTAAGTGGTCGCATTCAAAAAATTAATCAACCTTTCGAGCAAGAATTGGTACTCCAAATCCGAGGCAATCGGAAAAACCAAAAACTCTTACTCTCTGCCCATTCTGTTTTCGGACGGATACAACGGACCCAGACCAACTTTGAAAATCCTGCCTTTCCTAATACCTTTATTATGGT
>JBKXCY010000040.1:0-10422 GCA_046994005.1 Streptococcus sp. | reverse complement strand
ATCGAGAGGTGGTTGACCACAAGGAGGTACTCGCTATCGGCCAGGGTCGGATCCATCGAATGGCCATCTACCTTGACAGGAGCCCAGAGGTAAATGCGAGAGGCGATGATGAGACCAACAATGATACTGAAGAGGCCCCATTCTTTAAGGAATCTCACCACTGGTGAGCTAGATGACTGTTTTGAACTTCTTTTTGACATAACTTATCTTTCTAGTAATTTCTTTGCTTTTTCAGTGTTTTTAAAATGGAGTTTGGCACAATAATCCAGTGCTTTCATCCCATAGGTCTGGATCAACCGAGCAGCTACTTGATCGGACTTAGCTCCTGCCCCGCTAGGGAGATTAAAGCCCAGTTCCTTGCCCAGATCTTCCAGGTTTTGAAGAAAGAGATTGCGGGCGATGATGGAGCTAACCGCAACAGCCAAATACTTGCCTTCTGCTTTTTCCTCCAGATCAATGGCTTGTGTGACTTGATTTTTCTCAGCCTTCACATATTTTTGGTAGTTTTTAGCCGTCGTAAAGGCATCGATCACAATGCGTTTAGGCTGGACTCCCTTGTTTAAGAGAAGATAGATAGCCTGATTGTGTAGGGCAACCTTGACCGAAACAGCATTGTAACCAGAAGCGATCACCTCATTGTACTTCTTTGGAGACAATAAGAGTGCTTGGTGCTGGATATTTTCCTCAAGGAGAGGAGCCAATTGCTGAATTTTTCGATCATCCAAGGTTTTTGAATCCCCAACACCCAGTTTTCGAAGCCAGTCGTGCTGGTCAGGTGTGACAAAGGATGCGACGACGGTGAGTCCACCAAAATAAGAGCCGTTTCCGACCTCGTCGGTTCCGATCATGGCTAGATCTTGTCCTGCAGATGAAGTAGTAGAACCTTTAGGGTTCCCAGCATCTTGCCCGAAAAAGGCCAGGTAAGGAGTAAGGTCATTGCCCTGAAGCAAGACTTTTCCAGACTTGTAGATCGAAACGGTCGCTCCCTCTAGTCGAAAGAAATAATCCATATGAGGGTTCTTGCTTTGAGTGAGAGAACTGCGATAGGTATGGACAAAATCAAGGATTTGCTCCTGTGTTGGAGTGAGTGTCATACTTTCCATAACCACTATTGTACCACAAAATCAGGGAGAGAGGGAGCAAAAAGAAAGAAAGAATCCACTGGAAAATCCCTGTGAAGAGGGGCTTTGCTACTGACAAAGCTAGCCTTTTTTGGTATAATACCGTGAGGTGATTTTTATGGCGAGCTTAAATAGATATAAATTTACATTTGGAAACAAAGCGCTCACTTTAACAACCAACCATGATAATTTGTTTATGGAAGAAGTCGAACGTGTTGCGAAAGAAAAATACCAAGCAATTAAGGAACAAATGCCAGAGGCAGATGATGAAACCATCGCGATCCTATTGGCAGTAAACAGTTTGTCCATGCAACTGAATCGCGAGATTGAGTTTGACGACAAAGAAAAAGAATTAGATGATTTTCGTCGCAAGGCTTTAGACGACTTAAAGGATAAATCATCCAAATAAGAGGAGATACATGTTAACTTTCTTAATCTTATTGATTTTGGCATGGAGCTTTTATATTGGCTATGCAAGAGGGATTATCCTCCAGTCTTATTATTTTCTAGTGACCTTAGTGGCCCTCTTGATTGCAGGTGGTAGCTACAAGGGACTGGCCAAGGTGTTGTCTCTATGGGTTCCTTTTTCGAGTCCCACCCAGCAATCGGTGAATTATTTTTATGCCAACCGCTACCTATTTCAATTAGATGACATCTTTTATGCAGGTTTAGCATATGTATTGATTTTTGCGATGATCTACCTGATGGGTCGTGTGATTGGGATCTTTATGCACTTGGTACCCCAGCCAGAAAAACTGGAGGATCGCAAGTATCAAATTGGAGCGGGTGCGATCGCCGTCGTGATAACTCTTTTGGTCATTCAAATGGGCTTGACTGTCCTCTCAACGGTTCCCATGGCTTCCATCCAAAATAGACTCAATGCAAGTGGATTGATCCGCTTTATCATCCTTCATACCCCGATCAGTTCCAGTCTGTTCCACAACTTGTGGGTGACTGCGATTATCGGAGCTTAAGGAGCAAAAATGAAGAAAGGAGTGAGACAAGTCCGATTCAAGGAAGGACGCTCACTTTTTTTGTAGGAGAAACATGAATAAAAAAATCTTAGATATTCTGGAGTTTGACAAGGTCAAGCAACTCTTTGAACCCTATCTACAGACAGAACAAGGGGAGATGGAGCTAGCAGCCCTTACTCCAACTGATAAAAAAGAAAGCATCGAAACGGCCTTTATGGAGCTAGAAGATATGGAGCAGATTCTCTTGGAAGAGCCTCGCTTTGCCGTATCGACCATTCAAGATGTCCGTTCAGTGGCCAAGCGTTTGGAGATGGAGGCATCCCTCAATATCGATGAATTACTAGCGCTAAAAGCTGTCCTTCGGGTGACACATGAGCTTAAGGATTTCTACGACAACTTGGAAAATGTCCGTCTGGAAAGGCTCAATCGCCTCTTTGACAATTTGGTGGATTTACCACGCCTACAAGGTGGGCTTCAAGCTATCAACGAAGGAGGCTTTGTCGAGTCTTTTGCCAGCGAAAAATTGGCCAAAATCCGTCGTCGAATCCAGGAAAATGAACACCAGGTCAGAGAGATTCTACAAGACCTGCTGAAAAGCAAGGCCGATATGTTGGCGGATGCTGTGATTGCTAGTCGGAATGGCCGCAATGTTCTACCAGTAAAAAACACCTATCGCAACCGGATTGCAGGGGTGGTCCACGATATCTCAGCCAGTGGGAATACCGTTTATATCGAGCCTCGGGCAGTCGTCAATCTTAATGAAGAAATTGCCAACCATCGAGCCGATGAACGCTATGAAATCATTCAGATTCTGGAGGAATTGTCTGACACTCTGCGCCCTCACGCAGCAGAGATTGCAAATAACGCCTGGATTATCGGTCACTTAGACTTGATCAAGGCCAAGTATCGCTTTATGCGCGATTGTAAGGCAGTAGTACCAGAGGTTAGTAACAATCGCTCTATTCAGCTCTTGCAATTACGTCATCCCTTGATTGAAAATGCTGTCGCGAATGACCTGCATTTTACCGAGGACTTGACAGGAATCGTGATTACCGGTCCCAATACAGGAGGGAAAACCATCATGCTAAAAACGCTGGGACTAGCGCAAATTATGGCCCAGTCTGGTCTTCCCATCCTAGCGGATCCAGGTAGTCGTGTGGGCATCTTCTCACAGGTCTTTGCAGATATTGGAGATGAACAATCGATCGAGCAGAGCTTGTCGACCTTCTCCAGTCATATGACCAATATCGTATCTATCTTAAATCAAGTAGATACCGCCTCCTTGATCCTTCTGGATGAGTTGGGGGCTGGAACCGATCCTCAAGAGGGGGCTGGCCTTGCTATTGCTATCCTAGAAGACCTGCGCTTACGCGGGATTAAGACTATGGCGACAACCCACTATCCAGAGCTCAAGGCTTATGGGATTGAGACTGCTGGGGTGCAAAATGCCAGTATGGAGTTTGACACAGCGAGTCTGCGTCCGACCTATCGCTTCATGCAAGGAGTTCCTGGCCGCTCCAATGCCTTTGAGATCGCCCGCCGTTTAGGCTTGTCTGAGACCATTATCCAGGATGCCATGAAGATGACCAATACGGATAATGATGTCAATCAGATTATTGAAAAATTGGAGGCGCAGACCTTAGAAAGTCGCAAGCGCTTGGATACCATTCAAGAGGTCGAGCAAGAAAATCTCAAATTTAATCGTGCTCTTCGAAAACTCTATAACGAACTGACCAGAGAGAGAGAAACAGAGCTCAATAAGGCGAGAGAAGAGGCCAAGGAAATTGTGGACATGGCCCTCTCAGAGAGTGACCGTATCCTTCAAGGACTTCACGCAAAATCCCAGTTGAAACCACATGAGATCATTGAGGCCAAGGCTCAGTTGAAAAAGCTAGCGCCTGAGACCGTTGACCTTTCAAAAAACAAGGTCTTGAAAAAAGCCAAAAAGGCGCGTGCTCCTAAGGTAGGAGATGAAATCTTGGTTATCAGCTATGGCCAACGTGGAACCCTAGTCAAGCAACTCAAAGATGGACGCTGGGAGGCGCAAGTCGGCTTGATCAAGATGACCTTGGAAGAAAAAGAATTCAACCTTATCAAGGTTGAAAAAGAGGCGGCTCAACCTAAGAAACGCCAGGTGAATGTCGTCAAGCGCTCAAACACGAGCGGGCCGAGAGCGCGTCTGGACCTCCGTGGGAAACGCTATGAAGAGGCTATGCAAGAGCTAGATGGTTTTATCGATCAGGCTCTGCTCAACAACATGGCCCAAGTCGATATCATCCACGGGATCGGGACAGGGGTCATCCGTGAAGGGGTGACCAAATACCTCCGCCGCAACAAGCATGTCAAGAGTTTTGAATATGCCCCACAAAATGCAGGTGGAAGCGGCGCAACCATTGTCACGTTTAAAGGATAAGGTAAGCCCTAGTTGTTCATCAGCTAGATCCAGATTGAAGAAAAAGTTATCTTAGAAACTTTCCTTAGGTGAGTGCGGACGTCAGCGAACTTCGAAGAAGTTCCATGACTTAGTTTTGAACCTAAGGTTTCAAAACTCCCGAGTGCCTGAAACAATTATGTTTCAGGCACTTTTCTCACGGCGGAAAGTTTCAGTATTTGTCTGAATGAGCTTATTAGTATGTATCAGTTTTAATTATTCTATATCACTTAAGTTGTTTTAAGTAAAAAATTTTATCTACATTCTAAAACCTAGCTGTTTATCAGCTAGGTTTTTTACATCTGACATCATGAAAATGATTGAAAGCTGATGAAAATGATTTGCTTTTAAATCAGATTTTCAGTATGTCCTCCCTTTTAAAAGTGCTATAATAGAGGCAATGAATGATTTGGGAGGATATGCATGCGTAAACGTGAAAGTGCAGATTCGTGTACAACGATTCTAGTCGGAAAAAATGCTAGCTATGATGGTTCGACCATTGTAGCACGAACAGAGGATTCTCAAAATGGCGTTTTTACGCCTAAGAAATTGATCGTGGTCAAACCAGAAGATCAACCGCGTCATTACAAGTCTATTTTATCATCTTTTGAAATCGACTTGCCAGATAATCCAGTTCGCTATACGGCGGTACCAGATGCCATTCCTAAAGACGGGATCTGGGGAGAAGCTGGGATCAATATCTATAATGTCGCCATGAGTGAGACAGAGACCATTACGACTAATAGCCGTGTGCTAGGGGCCGATCCTCTTGTAGAGAGTGGCATCGGTGAGGAAGACATGCTGACCTTGGTCTTGCCTTATGTCAAGACTGCCCGCGAAGGGGTCTTGCGTCTCGGAAAGATCTTGGAAGAGTACGGAACCTATGAATCCAACGGGATTGCCATTTCAGATGTGAATGAAATCTGGTGGTTGGAGACCATCGGAGGTCACCACTGGATGGCGCGTCGTGTCCCTGATGATGCCTATGTGACCAACCCGAACCAACTGGGAAGTGATTATTTTGAATTTGGAAATCCCGATGAGTTTCTTTGTGACCCGGATCTGGAACATTTTGTCATAGAACACCATTTGATTCTGGATCAAGAAGGGAAAGGTTTTAATCCACGCTATGCCTTTGGTAGCCAAAAAGACAAGGACCGTCACTACAATACACCGCGGGCTTGGGCCATCCAGCGTTTCCTCAATCCTGAAATCGAGCAGGATCCACGGAGCTTCGAGATTCCTTGGTGTCAAAAACCTTATCGCAAGGTGACGATTGAAGATGTCAAATATGTCTTGAGCAACCACTACCAAGACACCATTTACGATCCTTATGGTCCTGAAGGCGATCACGTGAGTCAGCGGACCTTCCGGACGATCGGGATCAACCGGACCAGCCAGACAGCGATTCTGCAATTGCGTCCCAATAAACCACAAGAAACGACAGGTATCCAATGGATTTCTTATGGCTCCATGCCTTACAATACAGCCGTTCCTTTCTTTACCCAAGTGGATACGACACCTGACTACTTTGCCAATACGACGGCTAAGGTAACAACGGATTCCTTCTACTGGGCCAACCGGATTATTGCGGGACTAGCTGACCCTCACTATGCTCACCATGTTGGTGATTTGGATGATTACCAAGAAACGACAATGGCCTGGGGACATGCGCGCATCAATAAGGTCGATCGTGCACTTGCAGCAGGTGAAACCGTTGATTTTGAGGCGGAAAACCAAGCCATGAGTGATCAAATCCAGGAAGCGACAGATCAACTTTTGGACAAGATTTTGCTCGATGCTAGCAACCTCATGACCAATCACTTCTCCTTGAGTGATTAAAAAGCGTAAATTTTCAGGTAGTTTGCAAGGTATTTTCAGAAACGATTGACAAACTTTTGAAAATCAATTAAAATAGAGAAAATTACATACGACCGAATGAAGTTTGCAGGAGCGTGAGTGACTGTGAATGGACGGAACTCTGGAGAGACCAGAAATGGCACCGAAGGGGCAAGGTAGAGGATACATCTACTCAAACTCTCAGGTAAAAGGACAGAGCGAAAGATAGGGGAAGTCCCCTATTTTAAGCAGGACCAGAGTACATGTTTGACATGTGCTCTTTCTTTTTCTCTTTTCTGTCGAGCGGTCGATGAAAAAGGAGACAGAAAATGGATCATGTATTGCAGTTTTTTCAGCAGGTCGATAATTTAGTGTGGGGCGTCCCGCTGTTGGTGCTCTTGGTAGGAACAGGGATCTACCTGACCCTTCGCTTGGGTTTGCTTCAGATACGCTACCTTCCAAAAGCTTTTCGCCTGATCTTTACAGAAGATGAGGGACACGGGGATATCTCGAGTTTCGGAGCCCTTGCGACAGCTCTAGCGGCTACTGTAGGGACGGGGAATATTGTAGGGGTGGCTACAGCGATTCAGACAGGTGGCCCAGGTGCCCTCTTTTGGATGTGGATGGCAGCCTTCTTTGGAATGGCGACCAAGTATGCAGAAGGGCTCTTAGCCATTCGTTATCGGACCAAGGATGACAACGGTCATATCTCAGGTGGTCCGATGTACTACATTCTTCACGGGATGGGAGAGAAGTGGCGACCACTGGCTATTTTCTTTGCGGTTGCAGGAATGTTGGTAGCCCTATTTGGGATCGGAACCATGACCCAGGTTAATTCCATTACGGGATCCCTTCAAGCTAGTTTTGGAACAACTCCAGAAGTGGCTAGTGTAGTGATTGCGCTAGTGGTTTCAACCATCATCTTTGGAGGGATTCACTGGATTTCCAAAGTCTCTGAAAAAGTAGTTCCTTTTATGGCTGCTGCCTATATCTTTGCGACTGTCACGATCATTGCCTTGCATCTGGACCAATTGCTTCCAGCCTTGAAATCGGTCTTTTCGGGTGCTTTTACAGGGACTGCAGCCATGGGAGGTTTCGCAGGAGCAACGGTCAAAATGGCTATCCAAAAAGGGGTGGCGCGTGGAGTTTTCTCCAATGAATCGGGTCTCGGATCTGCACCCATTGCAGCAGCAGCGGCGAAGACCAATGAGCCAGTCGAGCAGGGCTTGATCTCCATGACAGGAACCTTTATTGATACCATTATCATCTGTAGTTTGACAGGACTTTCGCTCTTGGTTTCAGGTGAGTGGATAGCTAAGGGCAACACTAGTACCCTGACTCAAGATACGTTTACAGGCGTCTTTGGCCCAGTCGGAGGTATCATTTTAACGCTATGCTTGGTGCTTTTTGCGACCACGACTATTCTTGGATGGTCTTATTACGGAGAGCGGTGTTTCGAATTCCTTTTTGGTGTTAAACATATCAACCTCTATCGGACCTTCTTTGTCTTTATGGTTGGACTGGGAGGTTTCCTTAAGCTGGATCTGGTCTGGGTGATTGCGGATATTGTGAATGGGCTGATGGCTTTGCCTAACCTGATTGCCCTCTTAGCTCTCTCCCCTGTCATCATCAAAGAAAGCAAACAATACTTTAAGAAATAAGAAAACCCAGATCGATGGATCTGGGTTTTCTTGTCTATGTGAGATAGGATCATTTAATAGCGTTTTTCTTTTGGCCAGCTACTCATTTCGGCGATGGCGGTGAAGAGCACATCTGTTGAAGAGTTGAGGGCTGTTTCGCAAGAGTCTTGGATGACCCCGATGATAAAGCCGACGCTGACGACTTGCATGGCCAAATCATTGGTGATCCCAAAGAGGCTACAAGCAACAGGGATGAGAAGGAGAGATCCTCCCGCAACTCCAGATGCTCCACAAGCAGAGATAGCCGCTACGACACTCAGAATGAGCGCCGTTCCAAAGTCAACCTGAATGTGCAAGGTATTGGCAGCAGCTAGCGTCAAAATATTGATCGTCACGGCTGCGCCTGCCATGTTTACAGTTGAACCAAGTGGAATGGAGACAGAATAGGTGTCTGGATTCAGCCCCAACTCTTCACAGAGACGCATATTGACAGGGATATTGGCTGCAGAACTTCTGGTGAAGAAGGCTGTTACCCCGCTGACACGGAGGCATTTAAAAACAAGGGGATAGGGATTCTTGCGGATCATGAAAAAGACGATCAATGGATTGATGACCAGGGCTACAAAAGCCATGGTACCAACCAAAACAAGTAAGAGAATCCCGTAGTTGCTAAGGGCACTGAGTCCTTGGCCAGCGATGGTCGTGAAGACCAAGCCTAAGATCCCAAATGGAGCTAGGTTGATAATCCACTCAACGATTTTTGAAGTGATGTCTGCTAGGGTTTGCAGGAGGTCTTTACTATGTTCACTCGCCTCTCTCATGGCAATTCCAAAGACGGTTGCCCAAGAAAGGATCCCAATGTAGTTGGCTTGCTGCAAGGCATTGACCGGGTTGTCGACGATCTTGAGCAAGAGGTTACTAATCACTTCGCCAATCCCGTTTGGAGAGGATCCTTCAGCGGCCTTTCCAGTCAGGGTAATGGTGATCGGGAAAATGTAATTGACCAAAACAGCGACGAAGGCAGCAGCAAAGGTTCCTAGGAGATAGAGAACGATAACCTTTTTCATATTGGTCTCTGTCCCTTTTTGGTGTTGGGAGAGGGCATTTGCGACGAGTGCAAAGACCAGAAGGGGTGCGATCGCACGGAGCCCTCCAACAAAGAACTGACCTAAGAGTCCAATGCCAGTTGCTTTCGGGAAGATAAGGGCTAGGATAACACCAAGTACAATCCCGATTGCGATCCTTTTCATAAGGTTGGTTTTATTCCAAGTGGTAATCAATCGATGAATCATGTAGGACCTCCTTAAAAAATAATTAAGGAATATTATACGATAGTTAGGGGGGAAAAGCAATAAAATTTTCAAAAAATAGCCTTATTTCCGAATATTTGATATAATCATACTATTCTTTGTTAGAAAGGCCCGAATAAATGAGTCAAGCTTTCCAACGTTATTTCAGTAAAATAGACTGGACAAAGATTTTAGATGATCTGATATCAAAATGTATCTCTCTGATTTTTGTCTTTCTTTTATTTTTTATCGCGAAAAAGGTCATCCATAGCCTGGTTAAGCGGATATTAACACCATCCTTTAAGTATACGGTGCAGGATGAAGCCCGTAAAAATACGATTCTCCGTTTGGTTGAGAGCCTCTTAAACTATTGTTTGTATTTCATCTTGATCTACTGGATTTTGTCGATTCTGGGTCTTCCAGTCTCTAGTCTATTGGCTGGTGCTGGGATTGCTGGGGTGGCGATTGGGATGGGAGCCCAAGGCTTTCTTTCCGATTTGGTCAATGGTTTCTTCATCCTTTTAGAACGCCAGTTGGACGTGGGAGACAATGTTCGTCTCACGAATGGGTCTATTAATATTGCCGGAATCGTCAGCAGTGTCGGGATTCGGACGACCCAGGTGCGGGACTTTGATGGGACTCTCCACTTTGTTCCGAATCGCAATATCACTGTCGTCAGTAATCTCTCACGCGGCGATATGCGCGTGCTGATCGACATTCCGCTAGATGCAAATACCGATCTCGACAAGATCTATCAGGTGATTGCTCAGGTCAATCAGTCTGAACAAGACAAACACCCAGAAGTGTTGACTGGTCCTACTATTTTAGGCCCACAGATTGAAAAAAATGGTCGTTATTCCTTCCGCATCGCGATGACTGCGCAAAATGGAACCCAGACGACTGTTTATCATACCTACTATAAACTCTACCATGATGCCTTGATGGAAGCAGGGATTAGCCTACCGACAGGAAAGAACGGGATCATGTAATAAGAAAAGCTCAGAAATTAGAATGTAGACAAGGTCCTCTTAGAAACTTTCCTTAGGTGAGAACGGACGTCAGCGAACTTCGAAGAAGTTCCATGACTAAATCAAGATACAAAGGGCGTCTGCGGATAAAGTCAAAATA
>JBKXCY010000039.1:0-10522 GCA_046994005.1 Streptococcus sp. | reverse complement strand
TGATTACGCTTTCACTTCCATGTGTAAATGGTCTAGACCTATTTTTGAATAGATTCCAACAAAAAACAGAGTAAGCTTCCTACTTACTCTGTTTGACGTTCATTAAATTTGCTCGATTTGTACTTTCTCAGCGAGATTCATGGCATGGTCTGCAACACGTGTATAGTGAGAAATGATATCAATAAAGTTCACTCCGGCTTGAGGTGTACATTCACCGTGGTTCAAACGACGAATATGGGTTTTCCGAAGTCTTTTCTCCAACTTTTCAATTGCCTCGTGACGTGCTACCAATTGGTTTGCAAGACTCACATCATTGTTCTCAACAGCTTTTAAGGCATCCTCTACAAATTGATGGGTTTGGTTGTAAATATCTTCCAATTCAGCCAAGGCCGCTTCTGAAAAGACCACTTTCTTACGAATTAAATAATCGGTCAGATTGATCAAGGCTTCCGCGTGATCTCCAATCCGCTCCAAATCCCTCGAGGAATCTAAGATATTGGTGAGAACTTCACTTTCTCTCGGACTCAAGGCTTCACTCGACAAACGAATCAAGTAGCGCGTCAAATCCTCATCAATGGTATTAATGGCTTCTTCTGTCTTATGTCCCTTTTCAGCTGTTTTTTCATTTTGATGAACAATATAATCATAAGAAAGATTAAAAGCTTTGTCTGCATATCCACCTAAATGAAGCAACTCTTTTTTCGCATTTCCTAGAGCAATCGAAGGTGCTTGAGTGATCAAGTTTTCATCCAAATAGAGCGGTTCATATTTGACAACCTCATCCTCACCAGGAATCAGTTTGGTTACAAAGTATGCCAAAGCTCCAATGAATGGGAATTGAATGATGGTGTTGGTCACGTTGAAGGCACCGTGAGAAAAAGCAATGGTCATTTCTGGTGACAAGTGCAAGAGCCCTTGGAAGTATTCAATCATGGCTGTAAAAGGTGTTAACAAGATCAAACAAAGGATTGTACCGATCAAGTTAAAGAGTACGTGGGTTGCTGCAACACGCTTAGCAGAAACATTGGCTCCCATCGCTGCAATAATAACTGTCAAGGTTGTTCCGATGTTATCCCCAAAAAGGATAGGAAGCGAGCCACGAAGATCTAAGAAACCACCTGAATACAAACCTTGTAGGATCCCAATGGTAGCTGACGAAGCTTGAATCAAAACGGTGATGATGGCTCCTGCTAAAACACCCAAAATTGGATTTTTTCCAAGGGTGATCATGTACTGACTAAATTCTGGCAATTCTTTCAAAGGACTCATTCCCGCACTAATCAGGTTTAAAGCGTAGAAAATTCCTCCAACCCCAAAGAGAATCCGACCAATATTATTGGCCATTCGATTCTTGGTAAAGAAAAGTAAGACCGTTCCAAGAAACATAATTGGAAGGGCATAAGTCCCCAGTTTAAACCCAATAATGAACGAGGTGACCGTGGTCCCAATATTAGCCCCCATGATGATCCCAATGGCTTGACGCAGGGTCAAGAGACCCGCACTGACCAGACCAACGGTAATCACCGTTACCCCAGTACTAGACTGAATAAGGGCTGTCACAACAATCCCTACTAAGACTCCAAGAAAGGGATTGCTGGTATATTTATCAATATAGTAGCGAAGACGGTCCCCTGCAGCTTGTTGCAGTCCTTCTCCCATAGTTTTAATACTATAGAGAAAGAGACCTAACCCTCCCAAAAAGTTAAACAAAATTTCCTGCCAGTTAATGGACATGATCATTCCTCCAAATATGAGATCAGAAATAAAACTCCTCTCCTATTGTAAAGGATAATTTCCAATCACACAAGAGATTTCTGTAAATTTCTATTATTTTTTGAAACCGTTTTTTTCTTTCTGTTTTATTTTCCTCATTTTAGGAGCCAAAAAAGAGGTTGGAAATTTCCAACCCGAGACTGTAGACAAACTATTCTTTTTTATAAATCTAATAAATTCTATAAAAAGAAATGTTACTCGTTAGAGTGATTCAATCATCTACTGAAACTTTTCGTCGTGAGAAAAGTACCTGAAACTTAATAGTTTCAGGTACTCGGAATTATTGAGACCTTAGGCTCAATAATTAGTCATGGAACTTCGAAGAAGTTCGCTGACGTCCGTACTCACCTAAGGAAAGTTTCTAAGAAGACTTTGTCTTTCAATCTGGGCGTGGAAAATTTCCAACCTCTCTAGTCTTTGTTCAAATTGCGCAACATCTCATCGATCTTATTTCCGTATTCGATGGATTCGTCTTTCACAAAAGTAAGATCTGGAATCTTGTACAATTTCAGATTCCGACCTAATTCACGCTTGATGGTTCCTGTTGCTTTTTCAAGGCCTGTCTGAGCCTTTTGATTGTCTGAAGCCAAATCACTCATAATTGAATAATACACTTTGGCCATAGACAAATCACCTAGCATTTGAACATCCGTAATGGTGACGCCTTGAACACGCGGGTCACGGACTTTCTTTTGTAAAATCTCATTGACTTCCCGCTTGATTTCCATCCCTACTCGGTCTGTCCGAAAATGACTTGCCATAGGAACTCCTTTCTGCTCTGTGTTTAAAAACTAGGAAATCAGAGGATCCCCCTTTTTTTCCTAGTCAGCTTGCTTATTTTTTAATTTCTTCCATGATGTAGGCTTCGATGGTATCATCTGTCTTGATATCATTGTAACCTTCAATCATCAATCCACCTTCACGACCATTTGTGATCTCTTTGACATCATCTTTGAAGTGTTTCAAGCTTGCAAGAGCTCCGTCATAGATCACGACACCGTCACGAATGACACGGACTTTGGAATCACGTGTAACCTTACCACTAAGGACCATAAATCCACCAATGGTACCCACTTTTGAGACTTTAAAGGTTTCACGAATAACTGCTTCCCCGATCACTTTCTCTTCGAACTCAGGATCCAACATACCCTTCATGGCATCTTCCATTTCTTCAATCACTTTGTAGATGATTGAGTGAAGACGGATTTCCACCTCGTCAGCTTCAGCTTGTTGACGCGCTTGTGGCGTAGGGCGAACGTTAAATCCAATGATGAAGGCATTTGAAGCTTCCGCAAGGGTCACGTCTGATTCGTTGATGGCACCAACTGCTGAGTGAACGATGGTAACCTTGACACCTTCTACTTCAATCTTTTGAAGAGAAGCAGCAAGAGCTTCAACCGAACCTTGTACATCAGCCTTGATAATGACATTAACAGATTTCACTTCACCAGCCTTCAAGGTATCAAAGAGATTTTCAAGGCTGACACGGTTGGTCGCTTGACGTTGTTTCATCAGCGCACGTTTAGCACGTTCTTCACCGGCTGCACGCGCAGATTTTTCATCTTCATAAACCGCAAAGTGGTCACCCGCCATTGGCGCTTCATTCAAACCAGTGATAGAAACTGGAGTAGATGGTCCAGCTACTTTCACACGACGGCCAAGGTCATTGGTCATGGCACGGACACGTCCAAAGGTATTTCCGACAACGATTGGGTCTTGGACATTCAAGGTACCTTGTTGAACAAGGAGGGTTGCCACCGCACCTTTTCCTTTATCCAAGCGCGCTTCGATAACCGTACCGATGGCACGAACAGTTGGATCTGCCTTGAGTTCTTGGATTTCAGCCACAAGAAGGACCGTTTCCAAGAGTTCGTCGATATTTTGGTTGAACTTAGCTGAGATTTCTACAAACTCAGAATCGCCACCCCACGCAGTTGACATAACTCCATGCTCTGCCAATTCACCAATGACACGCTCTGGATTAGCGCCTGGTTTATCGATCTTGTTAATAGCCACAATGATTGGAACATTGGCAGCTTTTGAGTGGTTGATGGCTTCGATGGTCTGTGGCATCACCCCGTCATCTGCTGCTACAACCAAGATGGTAATATCCGTAACAGATGCACCACGCGCCCGCATAGAAGTAAAGGCCGCGTGTCCAGGTGTATCCAAGAAGGTAATCTTCTTGCCATTTTCCACGATTTGATAAGCCCCGATGTGCTGAGTGATTCCTCCCGCTTCACCTGTTGCTACACGTGAATTACGAAGGGTATCCAAAAGGGTAGTCTTCCCGTGGTCAACGTGTCCCATGATGGTGACAACTGGTGGACGCTCTACCAACTCATCTGGATTCAAATAACCATCTTCAACGAAGAAGCGTTCGATATCGGCATTGTCCACTTCAACCTTTTTCTTGGCTTCAATTCCATAATCCACCATCAAGAGTTCAATCGTATCTCCATCCAGCGATTGATTTTGAGTCGCCATGACTCCCATCATAAAGAGTTTCTTGACGATTTCAGCCGGTTCACGCTTGATGCGTTTTGCGATTTCGGCAACCGTCATTCCATCCGTATACTCAAATTCACTTGGTAATTCATGGAATTTACGCTCTGTTACTGGTTTTGGAGCATCATTACGGTTGTTCTTTCCTTTTTTATTTTTCTTATTGTTATTCCAGTTACTATTTCTCTGATTTCTCACTTGATTTTGACTATTTCGATTCCTTTGTTGTTTTCTTGGACCATCTTCTTCACGATCAAAATCATCGCGTTTCTTATCTGGTCGCGCTTGTTTCTTCCGACGTGTATCGACTTGAGCTGGAGCAGCAGCAACAGCTGGTTTTGTATGGTTCTCAACAGCTGGCTCCTGTACAGGTGCTTTCACTTCTGGTGCTTCTACCCGTTTCCGGCGCTGTTGACGTTCTTGTTCTGCTTTTGCAGCTTGTTGTTTGTAGCGATCTTCACTTCCACGTGCGTACTCAGCATTTTGTTCAGCCTTCAGTGCTGCTGCACGCGCTTTGAAATCAACTTTTGGTGCTACTTGGGGTTGTGCACTACGTCTTTGATCTGGTCGGTTATTGCGACGCTCAGAACCTTGATTTCGTTGTTCATTTCGCTCTTGTGGTCGTTGATTTCGGTTGTCACCATGACGCTGATTGTCTTTGCGATCACGTTTTGGACGATTATCTTGTTGTTTCCTACGTTCAGCCTGCTCTTTTGCACGCGCTTCTCGTTCCGCTTTAAAGTTACGACTCTTTGGTTTAGCAGCTGGCGTTACTGATTTTGTCTCAGTTGCTCCTTCTTTTTTGACGGGCGCTGCTTCTTTTTTCTCTGCGACAGCCGTTGCCTTGGCAGCCACTTCTGCTACTTTCTTTTCGACTGTTTCTTTTTTCGCTGCAAAGCTCTTGATCAACTTTTCAGCAACATCAGTATCGACACTAGATGCATGACTCTTGACGTCAAAACCTAATTCTTTCGCACGAGTGACGACTTCTTTACTTTCCTTGCCCAATTCTTTGGCAATTTCGTATAATCTTTTCTTAGACAATTGCTGTCCTCCTCTTCTATTCCATAAGAGACCTCATTTTCTTTGAAAATCCAGCATCTACAACAGCGACGACCTTACGGGCACGTCCAATTGCAGTGCTTAATTCTAGTGTTGAAAACACGGTAGATACTTGAACCTCATAATAGTGACCCTTATCTGTCACCTTTTTTGTCAGGTTACTAGCTGCATCATTTGCCAGAAAAACTAATTGTGCTTTTTCTTCCTGGATGGCTTTGATCACGAGTTCTTCTCCAGAAATGAGTTTTCCTGCTCTTTGCGCCAAGCCCAACAAATTACTTATCTTTTGCTTATTCAAGGCCTAACTCTCTTCTCTTCACCTTATGATCTACATAAGCGATCAATTCATCATAGAAAGCTTCTTCCACTTCCATATTAAAGCTACGATTAAAAACTTTCTTTTTCTTAGCAAGTGCCGCTTCTTCATTGTCTAGCTTGATGTAAGCACCTCGACCATTGGCTTTGCCAGTTGGATCGATAAAGACTTGTCCTTCTTTATTTTTGACAATGCGGAGCAAATCGCGCTTATCAATAATTTCATTTGAAACGACAGATTTTCTTAAAGGGATTTTTCTTGTTTTTACCATGTTCCCTCCCTCTCTTAATCGACTTGCTCTTCGCCACTTTCTACTTGGTCTTCAAAAGTTTCTTGAGCTGCTTCCATTTCTTCGAACTCACTAGCAGATTTGATATCGATGCGATAACCAGTCAAATGAGCTGCCAAACGAACGTTTTGACCACGACGACCAATGGCAAGAGATAATTTGTTGTCTGGAACCACAACGAGAGCATGTTTGCTATCTTCATCATCAAAGATAACTTGGTCCACTTCTGCAGGAGCGATCGCATTGTAGATGAATTCAGCTGGATCTGGAACCCACTCGATGACATCAATATTTTCTTCTGTCGGAACCATACGGTCTAATTTTTGATCGTATCGAGCTGGGTGGAACTTGCTGGTAATCTTTTTAATATTCGATCCACCACGACCAACGATAGTCCCAATCGCATCTACGTTTGGATTATGGCTACGAACCGCAACTTTTGTACGATCTCCAGCTTCACGCGCTACACTCATAATCTCAACAGTTCCATCATAGACTTCAGGAATTTCTTGTTCCATCAAACGTTTGATCATTTCAGGGTGGCTTCGGCTAACAAAGACATTGACACCACGTGGGTTATCTTCTACCTTGTAGACAAATACTTCAATTCGATCATGAGATTGGAACACTTCTCCTGGAATCTGGTCTTGCTTAGACAATTGTGCTTCGATTGAGCCAAGATTGACATAGATAAAACGATTGTCAAAGCGCTCCACCGTTCCACTCATGATTTCATTTTCATGTTCTTTATAAGTGTTATAGGTGATGGTGCGCGTTTGCTTACGCATTTTTTCCATGATCGTTTGTTTGGCAGATTGAGCTGCTACACGACCAAATTCAGCTGGTGCTTCTTCAAACTTGATCTTATCCCCCAACTCATAAGCAGAGCTAATGGCCAAGGCATCCTTCAAGCTGATTTCTAAACGGCTATCAAAGACTTCATCCACCACTTCACGAACCGTATAAACACGGAAATCTCCAGTTTTTTCATTGAATTCAATCGCTGCACTTTCTGATTGTCCATAACGACGGCGATAAGCTGAACGCAATGATTCTGTGACGGCTTCGATGATATCTTCTTTTTTGATCCCTTTGTCTTCTTCCAAAATGCGGAAGGCTTCTAGCATTTCTTTACTCATGTTTTTCTTGCCTCTACTATAAAGGCATCCTTTCTTTCATTCTGTTACAATTTTACAGCCAACCTTGCTTTGGACACAAGGTTATAAGGAATATCCACTGTTTTCTTCCGTGTTTTATCCATATACTCAATGGTCAAAACATCCTCTTCAAAACCTACCAAGTTCCCCTCAAAGACCTTTTGCTTTTCCACAGCCTTATACAAGCTGATATTGACATACTTGCCAACAGCTCCCTCGAGTGCTTCCTTGGTTTTCAAAGGTCTCTCCAGGCCAGGACTGGTAACTTCTAAAAAGTACTGTTCTGGAAATGGGTCTGGTTTGATTTGATCCAATAGCGGGCTAATGATTTCTGTCAAATCCGCTGTATCATTCAGTGTGATTCCTTCTGGTTTGTCTACGAAAATGCTTAAGACGTAGTCACCACCCATTTTGCCATATTCAACATCGACCAATTCAAATGGTTCCTTTATAGCTGGCTGAATCACTTCTGTTACTAAGTCAACAATCGTTGCGATGGTTGCCACCTCCTCATAGATAAGAGGCGAAGATATTTCCCCGCCTCTCCTTTTCTATTCATTTAAGGTATTATAACACGATTCCCCAACGATTGCAAGGAATATGCTAAAACTGTGCTTCTACACGGTAAATGACCTGGCCTTTACTGGAGAACTTTTTCTCATATTCCGTCATGACATTCCCCTCAAAATCACTAGCATGAAGGTCCAACCAGACTCCCTTCAAAGTCATTCCGTATTGAGAAAAGCTCACCAAACTGTATTCAAATAGACCTCGATTATCTGTTTTAAAGTGAATCTCCCCATGTTCTGGAAGAATTTGCTTGAAGGTATCCAAGAAAGTCTTGTAAGTCAAGCGACGCTTCTCATGACGTTTCTTAGGCCAAGGATCTGAAAAATTCAGATAGAGTCGATCGATTTCTCCATCTTCAAAATAGTTGGTCAAGCTATCTCCGTCTACCCAAAGCAATTTAATGTTAGGAACATCAGCTTCTAAGACCTTATCTAAAGCATAACTCAAGACCGATTTTTGAATATCAATTCCGATGTAGTTGATCTCTGGATTGGCCTTAGCCATCCCAGTAATAAAGGCCCCTTTTCCGCTACCCACTTCGATATGAATAGGATGGTCATTTCCGAAAATCTCATGCCACTTTCCCTTGGCATCTTCTGGATTTAGGACCACATATTGCGGGTTCGCTTCTAATAATTCAGTCGCTCCCTTGCGATTTCTAACTCTCATATTTCCTTTCCATATTTCAACCGGAAATTGCGCAGAGCATAGATCTCGCGATTGACATTTTCTAAATCATTATTTTCATAGTATTTAGCAATTTGGCACAAGAAAGAGTATTGACCAAACCAATAGAGTTTATCAAATACTTTTTGATTGTACTTGTAGCCATAATAGCCTAACCAATCGCGCCAATTAGAATCTGGGATATAGTGACTCAAGATATGCGCCACATCCAACATCCGGTCTGTCAAACGAACAGAGTCCCAATCGACAAGATAAATCAAGCCACTCTCTGTCTCAATCCAGTTACTATGACGAACATCCCCGTGAACGATCGTCGCATAATCCTCCCGAAAGGCAGGCACTGTCTTACGTAAATTCTTTACGACTGATTGGATATAGTGGTTCTGACGTAGGGCAATTGGCAACCGGTTGCTCCAAGAATTGAGCAATTCTAATGGAGATTCCACAGGATAGCCAAGTTTTTTCAATTGGGTCATCAAAGGTCTAGAACGGTGCAATCTCGTTAAAATATTGACGACTTGTTTTTTCGACATCCCATTAGGCGTGAGAATTTCTCCATTCAACCATTCTTGGGCACTCATCACATTTCCATCTGGCAAGCGTCGACTCCATAACAATTGAGGAGCAATCTGTTCTTTTGCTAGACCCGCAAGGATTGGGGTCGTATTCATTTTTACAAAAACGCGCCCACCATCTGGGTAGGTCCCCATGTAGGCCTTCCCACTCTTCCCAGGAATTGGGGTGAGGCTTAGCTCTTTTTCATTCGAGTCCATCTTTTCCTCCGTAAAAAGTTTCCAATCTATTTTACTAATTTTAACGACTTTCGTCAACCAAGCGCGCCATCTTAAATGGAAGATAGAGTAGGATTAAAGCAACTGTATAAGCCAGTAAGCCTAACAACAGGACTTTATCTGAAATAAAGGCCAGGCCAATCCCCCCTTCTATCACCGTTATCATCCCCATGACCAGCTGAATCGTTTTGTTCAACCCTGCCTTTTTACTGCCCTTTTTCATCGGGAAAAGGAGGGTCAAGGGTTGGTAATCAAAAGCACTGTAAAGCCCCAGTAATTGAAAAATAACCAAGTAATTGAGCAAGGCTACAAGGGCAATCACTACGAGAGGTTGGGGAATAAAGATGATAGCGAGAATGGAAAGAGCCAAGAGTCGGAGAGTCATAGAGAAAAGATCTCCATTCCGTAGGAAGGAGCGCGTATATAAGTGAAGCCACGTATTGCCATGTGTTTTGGGAAGAAGCCCTAAGAAACCATCCAAGTAGGCTCTTCTTTTGACACTGTTAGTAATACCTTTCACCGTTGTAAACAAGGCAAAGAAGCGAAGAATCAATTGTTTCCTTGCATTCTCACGAGCAATGGCCAAGTTCCAATTCAAATTTCCATCCTGGTAAAAGCGCGCTTCCTTCCAGCTAAAAACAGCCCCTTTAGCCACCCCTAAGACAAGGATATAAGCTACAATAGCAAGTTTATCCAGCCCAGTTGCCAGAAGAAGAGGCACAAATAATAGAAGGACAAAACTTTGAATCAAAAACCAAAACACAAAAGACTTCTTGGCCTGCCCTTTGATATAACGTTTCACTTCCTCTTCCTTTACTAAAAGGAATAAAGCATCGGGTTTCTCTAAGTAGGTCGCAATGGAGCCAATCGGAACCAATAGGAGCAAACCAATCATGAGACTCCAGCGGATCAGGCTTGTATCTTTGGGGAGATCTTGCAAGAATTGGCTGTATTGAACCGCCAAAAATCCTATGAAAATCAGCATAAAGAGGACGAAATGATCATTGAGAACATAGCGGCTATATTTTACACATTGAGTTCGAAACGTTTCTTGCCGTTTTTTCATCAACTCTTTCATGCTGTTTCCTCTTCTGTCAAGGTCATGTAGATATCATTTAGACTTGCTTTCTCATCCCCAAAAGTTGAACGCAGCTCGTCCAAGGTCCCTTGTGCTCGGACCTGACCCTTATGGAGGATCACAAAACCATCACACATCTTTTCAGCCGAATCCAGAACGTGGGTACTCATCAAAATCGATTTTCCTTTTGCTTTCTCATCTGCCAATAACTGAATCAAATCTGCAATCGCAACAGGATCCAATCCCAAAAAGGGTTCATCGACAATATAAAGACTTGGCTCCACTGCATAGGCA
>JBKXCY010000038.1:0-10582 GCA_046994005.1 Streptococcus sp. | reverse complement strand
CTAATGATAGAGATAGTCGTACCCGTATTTGGTAAGAATCCTAAGATTTTGCCTGGTTTCTTCGGCTCTGGTTGGCTTGGTTTTTTAGGTTCAGATTGACCCGGTTTCTTTGGTTCAGATGAACTTGGAGGAGTTGGTTGTTTTGGAGTTTCTTTTGGAACATGTTTGTTGGTAATCACCACATTTCCTTTACCATCCTCGTCGTTACGAGCTTCATAGCCCTTTGGAACACTGACTTCTCTCACTGTATAAGTGATGGTGTTTCCATTTGCTTTTTCATCTAAATCTGCAAAGGTATGGGTCCACTTGTTTTCAGCTGACAATTCTACTTCTTGACCGACTTTTTGATCATTGGCATAGAGTTGAACGTGAATACTCTTCGGACGAATTTCATCCTTGTCATTCTCATCATCCCACTTCTTAGTGACCGTGACGCTTGTCTTACCAGGTGCATGGGTATTGGTAATGGTATAAGCAGCCTGATCAATTGTAGTCGTATATTCAGCTACCTTCTCTTCTTGAAGGGTATAGACGATTTCTTTACCATCCTTGAATTTTGGTAGACCTGTGAAGCTTTCTTTCCAATCGGTCGCATTCGTGAGTTCTTTTTGAGCAACTTTTTCACCATTGGCTAGAAGATTTACCACGATACTTGCTGGGCGTAGACCATCTTGATTGTCTTGGTCATTCCAGATCTTAGTCACTGGAATATCGATCACATCTGGCGTATGCGTATTGGTCAAGATCGTGTGAGCAGGATCAGAAGTATCAGCAGTGACTTGGTAGCCTTTTGGAAGATCTACTTCTTCCACACGGTAGCTGATCGCTTGACCAGCTTTCTTTTCAGCTAATTTGCTAAAGGTATGGGTCCATTGATTGTCCGCTGACAATTGAACCGGATCTCCTACTTTTTCATCATTTGCATACAATTGAACCTTGATGGATTTTGGACGGAGGCCATCTTGGTCATTGGCATCATCCCACTTCTTAGTGACTTTCATCTCTGTAAGAGCTGGTTCATGCGTGTTGGTCAAGACAACATTAGCCTTGTCCTTATCATTTACCGTTACTTTGTAACCATCTGGGACAGTTACTTCTTTGACTGTATATGCAATGGCTTTTCCAGCTGCCTTGGCATCAAGGTTTTCAAATGCACCTTTCCAATCGTTCGCTGCAGAAAGTTCTACTACTTGTTCAGTTGGAACACCATCTTTGTACAATTGAACTTGAATGCTAGCTGGGCGCAGACCATCTTGGTTATCTGCATCTTCCCATTTCTTGCTCACTTCTACTTTGGTCTTTTCTGGTTCGTGCGTATTGGTCACGACTACTTGACCTGGATTCGTTGCTTCGACAGCTTGTGTGTAGCCTTCTGGAACATCGATTTCTTTTACTGTATAGTTGATAACTTGGCCAGCTTTCTTCTCGTCTAAGTTTGAGAAGGTATGGGTCCATTTGTTATCTGTTGACAATTCAACCGCCTTACCAACCTTTTGATCACCAGCATACAATTGAACCTTGATTGTTTTTGGACGAAGGCCATCTTGGTTATTGGCATCCTTCCAGTTTTTGGTAACGGTGAGGCTTGTCTTACCTGGTTTGTAAGTATTGGTGATCGTTGTTCCATCAATCTTAGTGGTGTAATTATCCACCTTGTCTTCTGTCACTGTGTAGACAACTTTTTGGCCATCTTTGTAGACTGGTAGGTCTGTGAAAGTATGCGTCCATTCATTTCCTTGACCAGCAAGATCGATTGATTGCACTTCTTTTCCATTGGCTAAGAGGTGAACTTTGATAGTTGTAGGTCGAAGACCATCTTGGTTTTGTGCATCATCCCAGACTTTCTTGACTGTAACCGTCGTTGTCTCAGGAGTGCGCTTGTTGGTGATGGTGGCTTTTCCATCTGTGAAGCTGGCTTCTTCTGTATCGACCGTATAATGAGTCGGAACTTTCACTTCCTTAACAGTGTAAGTATTGAGCTTGCCATCACTGTCTTTATCTGGAAGATTCGTAAAGTGGGCTTTCCAGTCTGTTGCGGCTGAAACCGTGACTGGTTTTCCTTGAGCTTTGCCATTCTTGTAGAGTTGGAATTCCACACTTGCTGGGCGAAGCCCTTCTTGGTTGTCTTGGTCATCCCAAACTTTTGAAGCTTCAAGATCAATATACTTGATATCTGCTTCATCAGCGATCTCAACTGGGACTGCTTTTGAGCCAACCGCTTTTCCATCCACCGTGACGTGGTAGATTTGTTTGTCCGCATCATAGGTGACAACCACAGCATGTTCTGTTTCATCCAACTTGTAGTTTTCAGGTGCTTTGGTTTCTTTGAGCGTATAGGTTCCTTCTGTTAAGGTGTTAAAGGAAAGTTCTCCATTTTTATCAGAAGTTGCCGTCGCAACAACCGCACCATTCGCATCTGTTAAAGTAAATTCAGCACCTTCAAGGACTTTCTTAGGATCATCCTTGTCCACCTTCTTGACTTGGAAAGCTGCTGAGAAAATTTGTGCAGTTACGGTATTGGACTCACGGTTTCCTTCGTGGCCTTTGGCCTTGTAACCAAATTGGTTATGGGCTTGGACTACACCTGAACGACCACCGTTGTCTTCATTATCTTTGGTGCGTTTTTGCATCAAGTCTTTGACGTCTTTGGTCAACTCCGTTGGGTTAACAACTGGGACACCAAAGTTTGCTTCGCTACGGGCTGGAATGGTCGTTCCTTTATCCGCCACAAACTTGATACCCGTCACTTGACTGTAATCTGCTACGGCTGTCGTCCAGATATCCTTATCTGCTGCCTGCTCCATGGTGTCACTTGTGACGCTAGAGTCTGTCGTGTAGTAGACTGTCCAGCCTTCAGGGGCAGATACAGGTCCACGGAGGCTAACCGTATATTCAGTCAAACGATTCGACCCATCTAGGGTATTGACATCGTGTACTTTTGGTAGAGCATCGTAAACAACTCCGTCTTCGACTGGCTTATCTGTATTGTTTTTAATGGTGATCTTGTAGTTAAAGGTTTCACCAGGCTTGAAGGTACGAGTAACAGTAGATGCATCGGATAGATCATCATTTTTAGCGATGTATTTGCGGGCATAGATCCCTTCAGCTGCGACAATTGTATAGTTTGATTGAGCATAAGGAATCTTATCCGTTGTTGAACCATTCCCGTTTAGGTCATACACGTCTTCAGTAACTCGATCAGGGTTGGCATTTTCAAGATCGTGGATTCCGTCTCCTGCCACATATACTTTATTGGTGAAGGTCCCACCGTCATCTTTTCCTTTTAAATCGGCCACGATAAACGGTAAACGCACACGATTAAGATCCATAAGAGAAGCTTTAATAAACTCTTTTTGGTCCAAATGCATCACAATAGCGGTTCGACCTGAATTGTGGTAATTTTCAATGACCTCGTAGCTCTTAAGGAATTTCATACCTTTTTCACTAGAGGCAAGGTTTCTCTCAAAATCTTTAAAATCGACTTTAAGGGTATTCGGATCATAAAGATCAATAATCCGTAGGTCTCCATAATTCTTATCAGGATCTAAAACTACTTTGGTTGCCATCAAACCAAAACGAATATTTTGTCCATCAGTATAGCGAACATCATTGTAATCAGTCGTTTTTGCAATTTCAAAACTTTCCTTCATAGGGATCAGCTTGAAAGTCCAATCTGCTGACTGATCTTTGGCAACATTTGACTGTGTTTTATAGGTCACACGGCCTGTGTTCTTGTAAACATTTTTGGTCGCATCGTTTTCATCGTAACGAGTCTTTTCTGGATCCTTAAAGCTTGTATAGGTATTGAGGCGAATTCCTTGACCAGATTGAAGGACAAAATCATCCTTCATTTCCATCCGCCAGCCGACAACCGTTCCATACTTGGTCAAATCAATTAGACCGTTTCCATCTTTATCTGCTTCTGACTGGATTTCTTTGGTGCTACCATCCTCCATGGTCAAGATAATTCGTTTGACAATGGTATGGATTTGCTTTCCTATACCATAACTCCCTTCCATCAGACGACTATAATCAATCTTGGTAAACTTCAAGCGAGGGTCCACAGTCTCATCGTAAAAGACAAAATTCTTCTGCGGTGAAGGGGTATTGTTGTCGAAATTTAGGTACCATTTATAATTAGCAGACTTGTATTCGGTTGAGTCATAAACATCCCCATCCGCCCGTTTAGCAAAGCTTCCAGCACCTTCAAGGTCACGTGAAGTCAAACGGAAAATAATGGAATCTTCTGCTGTAATATCTGGTTCTCCCGCTCCACGGTTGGCAGGAATTCCTACGATGCTACCAGTATTGGTCAAATCCTTGCTAAGGACGTCCTTGAGGGTTTGGTCTTTTTCTAAGACCAAATCAGGGAATTTCAAGTAGAGATAACTTGTATCCTTGATTTTGGTCATAAAATCTTGGTGATAACCTGCTGGATTGTCGTTTGCATCCGCCTTGAAAGTCTTCGTAACGGTACCATCTCCATTATCTACCCAGCCTTCAGACTTGCTTGTATCAAGAACAGCTGTGCGAGTCTTCCCACTCTTATCTGTATAGGTTGGTAACTTATCAGTGATCGTTGCTGATTCTAACTGGCGGTATTGACCACTGTATTGACCACGCATTCCGTCCAATTGGAAGGCAAATGGAACAGAAGATGGTGTCTCAATATAGTTCTTTCCATCCGCACCTTTGACAATCCCTGGCATTGCTTCCGCATAGTCCTTAGACATGGCTTCGTTCAAGTTTTGGTTGATGTACTTGGTGAAACGATAATCGTTGTACTTAGGCTTCCAAATGATATCATTGAGCGCTGTTTCTTTCCCATTGATGTTCAAGGTTCCTGTGATATCTAGCGAGTAATTCGTCGGTGGATACCCGATTGTAAACCTCCCGATAAAGGGCAAGGTCAACACTTCTGATTTTTGGTAATTTTTAAAGCGAAGGGTGACTAGATAGTCATCACCAACTTTTGTAACCGTTGGTTGATCATGCTCTGAGGCACTATTAAAGTCTGGAATACTGACTTCTCTTAGGTACTTACCTGGCACCTTCAAGTTAATAGTGACATCGTTAATGTCGGTTGTCAAATTTTTTGGAGTAATCTGGATATAGCCAGACATGGTATCCCCTGTAAAATAGGACATGCCACCTGGATGGTCTTGTTTGTCCCCGTACAAGAGGGTAACATCCAAGGCTCCATTATCTCCAACTGCTAGCTGGTTGGCAAAGGCAGTTACAGCCCCTTGACCAATCTGGCCTAGCATCATGAGAATCGTTAAAATGGCAAAACCTTTTTTCAAAAAGTTTTTCCATAATAAACTAATGTTCTTCATTGTTTATCTCCTTTAATTGTTGTCAGCCCACTAAATTAGGCGTTCTTACTAATTTTATCATAGATATTTTCTTTTAAAAATTTATTTTTGAAATATAATTGTAACACGTCTGTAATATAGACATTTTTTACACTAGTGTCTATATTACAAGTTGCCATTCGACCTGATTTCCCTTCCTTGCTATTCAAGGGCAAGAAAATAAAACAATGATAAGATGGTAAAATAAAAATAGGCTAAGCAAGGAATCTTGCATCCTGATCTACCTTTTTTCCTCTATTTTTGATATACTCAAAGCATGCATAAACAAACCATCATTGATTTTAAAGAGCTTGGTTTGCGCCACCTTTTCACCAAGCCCATAAAGGAATTAAAAACCAGAGACATCGACCAAGTAGAGGCACTTCTTAAAGAAGTGGAAACTTACCAGGAGGCTGGTTTTTATGCCGTTGGCTATGTCAGCTATGAGGCTGCTCCTGCTTTTGAGAAAAAATTAGCTGTCCATCCTGCACCCCTCATGGGAGAGTATCTGCTCTATTTTACTATCCACGAGGAGGTCGAAACCCTTCCTTTCCCAGAGGACTACGAGGCTGTGGACCTTCCAGCCAATTGGAAGGAAGAGGTCGAGGCTCCCGCCTACCAAGAAGCGATCAAGACCATCCATCACCACATCCGCCAGGGAGACACCTACCAAGTCAACTACACCGTCCAGCTTTCTCAAGAGCTAGAGACTGATCCTTTGGCCATCTACAACCGACTAGTGGTGGAGCAGAAGGCCCATTACAATGCCTTCATCCAGCACGATGATGTCGCCATCCTCTCCATTAGTCCTGAGCTCTTTTTTGAACAAGAAGATCGTCTATTGACCACGCGCCCTATGAAGGGAACGACTCGTCGTGGTCTCACCAACCAAGCGGATCTCAAAGAGGCAGCCTGGCTAGAAGCGGATCCCAAAAATCGAGCAGAAAACATGATGATTGTGGATCTCCTGCGCAATGACATGAATCGGATTTCGGAAATTGGAAGTGAGCAGGTGACCCGCCTCTGCCAAGTCGAGCAATACTCCACAGTTTGGCAGATGACGTCAACCATTGAAAGCCGCTTGCGACCCGAAGTCGATCTGGTCCAAGCCTTCCAAGCCCTCTTCCCTTGTGGATCGATCACAGGCGCACCGAAGATTTCTACTATGGAAATTATTCAAAAGACAGAGATTGCTCCTCGTGGCGTCTACTGTGGCACGATTGGGATCCTTCTTCCAAGAGGGAAACGGATTTTTAATGTGGCCATCCGGACCCTTCAAATGCAAGGCACCAAAGCTATCTATGGCGTTGGTGGTGGCATCACTTGGGATAGTAAATGGGAAGGCGAATACCAGGAAACCAAACAAAAATCGGCTGTCCTCTACCGACAAGAGCCTCGATTTGAGCTTTTGACGACCGGTCGCATCCATCAAGGAGAGCTGACTTTCCTAGAGCAACACCTGATCCGTTTGAGAGAGGCCAGCCGCTACTTTGCCTATCCTTTTGACGAACCAAAACTCCTGAACGACCTTCAAGAAGAGCTCGCTCATGTAGATCCTAGCCTTGACTACCGTTGTCGCATTGCCTTGCAGAAAAACGGAAGCTTCCAGCTGACGATCACCGAGCTAACAGACTTGCCAGCTAGCTATCTACAGGCCCAACTGACAGAGCAGAAGCTTGATTTAGCAACTCCGTTTACCTATTTCAAGACTAGCCAGAGAAATCATCTAGCAGCTAACCATCACGAGCAGATCTTCTATCTGCCTGATGGCAGTTTGTTAGAAACGACCATTGGCAATCTTGTCCTTGAAATCAAAGGCAAGCTCTATACCCCACCAGCTCATCTCCCATTATTAGATGGCATCTACCGGCGCCATCTTCTTGAGACCCAGCAGGTGGAAGAAAAACTCTTGACGCTGAACGATTTAAAAAACGCCGATCGTATTTATGCCTGCAATGCTCTTCGTGGTCTCTACGAACTCGATTTTCAAAGAAAGGATTCCTGATGAAACTGATTTTTTTACATGGACTAGGGCAGGATGTCCTCTCTTGGCAAGGAGTCCAATATGCCCTTTCTCCCTTGCACTCCAAAACTTTTGATATTTTCTCTCATCCAAGCGAAAGCTATCAGGAGGTCAAAGCAAGGCTGATGGAACGCCTCCAGCAAGAGAGCGAACCCTTTATTCTGGTAGGCCTCTCACTGGGAGGTGTTCTCGCTCTTGATCTCTCCAACCAAGACTTTCCACAACTCAAGGGATTAGTCCTTGCAGGAACACAATATAAACTCACCACCAATCCCCTCTACAGGCTCCAGATCCTCCTCTTTCGTCTGCTTCCCAAGCATTTCTTTGAAAAGCAAGATGCCAATAAACAACAGATGCTTCAAATCTTGACCGAATTAAAAGGACTCAATCTAACCGATACTGCTAAAGCTTGCTCTCTTCCTAGCTTGGTGATTTGTGGCAGCAAAGATTGGGCCAATCAGTCTTCTTCTAAGAAGTTGGCAAAACTCCTGCCCAAAGGTCGCTATCAAGAAATCGCAGACGGAGGCCATCTACTCAATACAGAGAAACCCTATGAACTCGCGCAAGCCATCAAGGAGTTTGTTGGTGAATTTAAAAATGACGAGGCTAGCTTAAAAAACAGTTCCTCTTAATGTAGATAAAGTATTTTTTCATGTTACATAACTTAAAAAATCAAGAAATTTAAAGAATTGTTTATTTTTTAAAGTTACTCATGAATACCTTGAGGCTTCCCGCCGTGAGAAAAGTGCCTGAAACACAATTGTTTCAGGCACTCGGGAGTTTTGGAACCTTAGGTCCAAAACTAAGTCATGGAACTTCTTCGAAGTTCGCTGACGTCCGTACTCACCTAAGGAAAGCCTCTAAGAAAACTTATTCTTAAAGTAACGACTAACTTTTAAAAGGTTAGTCGTTTTTTTTTAGAAATATTTTAGAATTACTTGATAGTTATTTGAAAAGCAAGCTGTATACTAAGAGTGTAAAGAAAACAACTAGTCATTTGGACGAAGGAGAAAACCATGGAAAAAGTATTAGAAATTTCCCATTTGAGTAAAAAATTTGGTCAACAATACGCCTTAAATGATGTGAATCTGAGCATTCGCAAAGGTGACGTCTACGGCCTCATCGGTAAGAACGGAGCTGGGAAAACCACCCTCATCAAAGTCATCACCCAACTGATTCAAGAAACGGACGGAAGCGTCTCCCTCTTTTCTTCTACAAATCGCTCCCAGTGGACGCAAGCGCTGAAACGTGTCGGATCCGTCATTGAAAGCCCTGTGGCTCACAAGCATATGACCGCTTATCAAAACCTGGTCTACTATTGCAAGGCTCGCCATATCCCAAATCCCGACCAGGTCATCAAAGAAACCTTGAACTATGTTGGGCTGAATAATACAGGTAAGAAGAAATTCCGTGATTTTTCACTGGGGATGAAACAACGGTTGGGAATTGCCATCGCGCTCATTGCCAAACCCGACTTCCTCATTCTAGATGAACCCATCAATGGTCTCGACCCAGTCGGAATCAAGGAATTCCGTCAGATGATCAAGCGCCTCAACGATGAACTCGGCATGACCATCCTCATTTCCAGTCACATCCTCTCTGAACTCTATCTGGTTGCCAATCGTTTTGGCATTGTAGACCAAGGACGCCTAATCAAAGAAATTAGCAAGGCCGAATTCGAGGAGCAAGGCGAAGACTACATCATCCTCAAGACCAGCCAGCTAGCCCTTGCGAGTCAACTGATTCAAGATCAACTCCATCACCGTATCAAAGTCATCGATAAGGATGGAGAAATCCATATTTTCGGACAAACTCACGATATTAAAGTCATTGTCAAAGCTCTCGTTCAAGCAGATATTGATGTGGACGAAATCTACTATGCCCGCCAAGATTTGGAGAAATTCTTTACGGACTTGGTAGATTAGTCAAACCACCGTCTTGTATTACTTATCCCACATATTTCATTTAGGAGATTTATCATGTTGCATACCATTCAAGCAGATTTTTATAGACTTTTTCGCTCCAAAGGTTTTTGGATTACAGAAGCCATTCTCGTTCTCAACATCCTGTCTGGAGTCATTTTTGGTGCTACCGGTCACGTCGGTGTCAATACGGAATCCAAATTACCCCAAGCGACAGAAGTTTGGACGGGCTTTAAAGCCTTGACCAACTACTCCGCTAGCATCAGTGTGACCATTCTCTTTACCATTATTGTCATCACCTTGGTCCTGGGAACAGACTTAACACAAAACTTATACAAGAACAGTCTGGCCTACGGCGTTTCGCGCACCAGCTACTACTTTGCCAAAAGTGCAGTTGTCCTGACCATTGCTCTCTTCCAATTTCTTGTTTCTTATGGTCTCGTCTTCTTGATCGCGACCCTCTACAATGGACTTGGCACCATGCCAGAGCACTTCCTTGCTCACTTTGGTCTAACCGTGCTGATTCAGTTCCTTTCCACCTTGGCTTGGGTCAGCATCATTTCCTTCCTTCTTTATGCTAGCCAATCCATCACCTTGGCCTTCGTTGGCTACTTCACTGGAAATATCTTCTTAAGCCTTCCTGCGCTCTTCTTTAAAGACATTGATCTTCTCCACTATCTAAACTTGGAATTCCAATATTCCATGGTCCAAAGTACGACAGCAACAAACAACACCCTCTCGATCGCTCTTGGCTTCATCCTTGTTTTCGGCTTCCTAGGACTCGCTACCTTTAAACACAAAGATTTATAACAAAAAGGCTTGACGATTGGTCAAGCCTTATTTTTTAATGTAATGGTCAAGATAAACCAGTCTGCCTCTGTTGCCAGTTGCAAGTCGCCCCCTAAAATCTCTACAAAATTTTGAATAATGTAGAGACCCAAGCCAGAAGACTCTTCTGTATCCGATAGATTTTCTGAGTAGAAGCGGCTAGCCAGTTGGTCTAAGTGCTGAATCGGTTGTTGCACAATATTGCGCAGCTCGACCCGAATCGTGTCTGCGTCCGACATCAGGGTCAAACGTGCCTTCTCCTTCCCATGCTTGAGGACATTGCTGAGCATATTTTGCAAGAGGCGCTCCCAAAGCTCAGGATCGGTAGCATAATGGAGATGCTCTTCTAGCTCTACCTCTAAGGCAATCCCCGCCTCAGACAAGCTATCATAATACTGGAATAACTGCTGGGTTAGCACTTGGCTGAGATTGACGTCTGAAAGCCGAGGCTGGAT
>JBKXCY010000037.1:0-10705 GCA_046994005.1 Streptococcus sp. | reverse complement strand
AAATTAGCTTCTGTATCATAGACCAAACTAGCTGCCTTGGCATAATCTTCTGGTAGTTTTTTATTTTGGAAGAAAGCTTCTACCCGGTCATTGTTGGTCTTATAACGCATGAAATAACCAAGGAGAGTTCCCTTACTATTAATGATACAGGCATTACAGTGAATAATATCCGCCAATTGCTGGGCAATATCATTATAAGGCATCTCGAACTGCAACTGTTCATCAGTCCGTTTCAAGATGGATGTAATTTTACGTGTCTTTTCTAATAAGTTTGCCATAATAAACCTCGCATATAGTCAGCTCAAGTATATCATATAAGTGTGGGAATTTCAATCAAATTATCTGAAAATTATTTATTTTTTCTACAATTATGCGCAATTCAGAAAAATGTCGTTTCGATGACATGGATTTTATAAAATGAATCAAAAAAAAGATTGAAGACTTTCCTCTTCAATCCTTTATCTAATTAACGTTTGTATTGCTTCAAGAAACGAGTCATTTTTTCTTGAATTTGAGCTAACTCATCGACACGTGGAAGGTAAACGATCCGGAAGTGATCTGGATCTTTCCAGTTAAAGCCGCGGCCATGAACCAAGAGAATCTTTTCTTGCTTCAAAAATTCTAAAACAAATTGTTCATCATCATCCACGCGGTACATGTCCCGATCAATCTTAGGGAAGATATAGAGACCAGCCTTTGGCTTAACAGCTGAGAGGCCTGGAATATCATTAATAGCTTTGTAGATAAAGTTGCGTTGTTCGTAGATTCGACCACCTGGAAGCAAGAGTTCATCCACGGATTGGTAACCTCCAAGAGAGGTTTGCACAACTTGTTGAGACAAGACATTTGAACAAAGACGCATATTGGACAACATGTTCAAGCCTTCGATATAGCCCTTCACATGGTGCTTGGGTCCGGATAGAACCATCCAACCAACACGGAAACCGGCAATCCGGTGAGATTTTGACAAGCCATTCATACTCACACAGAAGAGATCAGGCGCTAAACTTGCAATAGCCGTGTGTTTTTCCCCATCCATGACCAAGCGATCGTAAATTTCATCCGCAAAGATGATCAAGTTATTTTGACGAGCGATCTCTACAATCTCAAGTAGGATCTCATCTGGATAGAGGGCACCTGTTGGGTTATTCGGGTTGATGACAACGATAGCCTTAGTGTTTGAGGTGATTTTCGACTTGATATCCTCAATATCTGGATACCAGTTTGCTTCTTCATCACAAAGATAGTGAACCGCATTCCCACCGGCTAGGCTGACGGCTGCTGTCCAAAGAGGATAGTCCGGCATAGGAACCAAGACTTCATCGCCATTGTCGAGCAGTCCTTGCATGGACATGACGATCAGCTCACTCACTCCATTTCCAAGGTAAATATCATCAATATCCACATTTGGAATTTTTTTCAACTGGCAGTACTGCATGATTGCCTTGCGGGCTGAAAAGATCCCTTTTGAATCCGAATAGCCTTCACTATCACGCGCATTCATGATCAAATCATGGATAACTTCATCTGGAGCTGTAAAACCAAATTCAGCAGGATTCCCTGTATTCAAACGAAGAATTTTTTCTCCATTTGCTCGCATGCGCATGGCTTCTTCCAAGACTGGACCACGAATATCGTAAGCGACATGTTCGAGTTTGCTTGATTTATTATATTCCTTCATATTCTGCCTCGATTCACGAAATTATCTCTATTATACCACTAGTTCAAATAGAGTACAAATTGAGGACTTTATAAATTCTGCAAAAATATACCAGAAAAGTGAGACTTTACCTTTACATTCTAGCTTAAAAGGAATAAAATATAAGTGTATAAAGAATAGAAGAACTTCTGTTCTATCCATGTTTTCAAGCTATAAGGAGGTAGGGTTATGTCTCAAAAATACGAAAACATCATGGTCGCCGTCGACGGTTCCCATGAAGCAGAATTAGCCTTTGAAAAAGGGGTTAATGTTTCTCTTCGCAACGGCTCTAAATTGACTATTGCCCACGTCATCGATACCCGTGCCCTTCAAAGTGTCTCAACCTTTGATGCTGAAGTCTACGAAGAATTGCAAGAAGAAGCCAATGAATTGCTCAAAGGCTACAAGGAACGTGCTGAAAAAGTCGGGGTTCAAAATATTGCGACTGTTGTAGAAATGGGAAATCCAAAAGTCCTCTTGGCCAATGATATCCCAAGTAAAGAAAGGGTTGACCTCATAATGGTCGGGGCTACTGGACTCAATGCATTCGAACGCTTAATGGTCGGATCCTCCTCAGAATATATCCTTCGCCACGCCAAAGTAGACTTACTAGTGGTGCGCGATAAAGATAAAACCATGTAAGAAAGAAAAAGAGGCTGGGACAAAAGTCCTAGCCTCTCAATTGTCTTTGGATTGTCGAGCAAGACGCAGTGGTTGAGTGGGCTCTACTACGCTGATTTCATCAGCTTTTACAGCCCTACTCAACTGTGCGGAGGTGGGACGACGAAATCGAATTCTAACGAATTACCGATTTCTGTCCCACTCTCTTTTTTAGTTGTCTTTTTTTGCTTCTTTTTGTTTTGCATGTTTTTCGTAGGCCTTGAGCTGGCGATCGAGTTCTTTTTTGATGGCTGGTTCTGGGGCGTATTTTTCTTCCCAATCATCTGGCTTCAAAATTTTGTGGGTTACTGGATCAAAGTGCGCCTTTCCATCTGGGAAAATCTTGCCCATATTGGCCCGGTGAACAATCTCAAAGACCTCTTCAGGATCGACCCCCATTAGTACAAAGCTACCATAAGTCAAATAGAGAGTATCAATCAAGGCATCAACCTGCCCTACCATGGAGATCTCAGCTGGATGCTTGCTCCGAACCTTATCTGCAGCCTTATCCAAGGCTTGGTGAAGAGCTGCTACCGAGCGGTCAAATTCTTCCTCACTTGTGCTAGCTGCTCGGACAAATTCTACCAACTCCTCTTGCTTGAACATGGTTCGATAAAGGGCGTCTTGAGGTTGCCAAACAACTGGTTTCTCCTGGGTTTCTCCATCCATCACACCATGGAAGGTTTTGACCTTATTGAAGTGATCATCCTTAGAAAGAAAGAGTTCTTTCTCTGAGAGAATACCAAAGTGTTGCAGGGCCTTTTGGATGCCATCCTTGCCATTACTAGTCGTGGTATGCTTGGCAATTGCCTTGACACTGGTCGTTCCATTTCCCATCGCAATAGACAAGCCAACACCTGACAGCATCTCTAAGTCATTATCCGAATCTCCAAAAGCCATCACTTCATCGATGTCAAAGCCAAATTCCTGACCAACGATGCGGATCCCTTCTAGTTTGGAAATGCCTGGGTTGAGGACGTCTGCTGCAAAAGGACTAGACCGTGTGAATTTCAGATCCGGAAACTCTTTTTCAATTAATGCAGTCTCCTCTGGACTCGATAAGATCAACACTTGGTAGATTGGTTCTTGCGCTAGTGCATAGAGGGTATCCTGATCTTGTGGGACGACCTTGCTGACCACTTTGTTAAATCCTCGACTGACGGTACGGGCCATTTTGCGGGGCACAAAGCGACTGGACCAGGTTGAAATAGGACTCATCCCAAAACTCATGATCCGAGAACCAAATACCCCATCCTTGGTACCGAGAGCAATTTCCTTACGGTGTTCTCGAGCATAGTCAATTAGTTGGTGCAGACTCTTTTTATCGATTGGGCTGGTATACAACACGCGGTCCTTGGTCAAAATATACTGACCATTATAGGTCACAGCAAAATCAAAGCCATAGCGTTCCATAAAAGGTTTGACAAAGGCCGGTCCCCGCCCTGTCGCAAGACCTACATAGATTCCTTCTTCCTTTAAAGACTGAATGGCTTTTTCTGTTGATTTTAGGACCGCTCGACTATCATTGACCAAGGTTCCATCGATATCAAAAAAGACTGCTTTTATTTCCATGTCTACTGTTTCTTTCTTTTTATGATAAAATAAATTATATCACATATTCCAAGGAGCTTCACATGTTTAAGAAAATTTTAGCACTACATACCGGAGGGACCATTTCGATGGCGGCAGATGACTCTGGGGCAGTGATTACCAATGAAGTCAATCCCATGACCCAAGTTACTTCACCAATTGAAGGGATTGCAGTCACCTCAGAGGACTTCTTCAACCTTCCCAGCCCTCGAATGACTCCTCGTCACATGTTAGCCCTGTATCAAAAAATCAAAGAGGAAGCTCACAACTATGATGGCATCGTTATTACCCACGGGACAGATACGCTGGAAGAAACGGCTTATTTCTTGGATACCATGGAGTTACCAGAGATCGCTGTGGTCATTACAGGAGCTATGCGAAGCTCCAATGAGCTAGGAAGCGATGGCGTCTATAATTTTCTGACAGCCCTTCGAGTAGCTGCCGATCCAAAAGCACGTGATAAAGGGGTCTTAGTCGTCATGAATGATGAAATTCATGCGGCTAAGTACGTCACCAAAACCCACACCACCAATGTCAGTACCTTCCAGACACCAACCCACGGCCCACTAGGTTTGGTCATGAAAAAGGAAATCCTCTTCTTTAAAACTGCTGAGCCAAGGGTGCGCTTTGATCTCGATACCATCGATGGTTTTGTTCCGATCATTGCTACCTATGCAGGGATGAAAACCGATCTGCTGGACATGCTGGATCTTTCAAAGCTGGATGGCCTCATTATCGAAGCCTTTGGAGCAGGAAACATCCCTAAAGAAACGGCACATAAACTCCAAGAATTCATGGATGCAGGCCTTCCAATCGCTTTAGTATCCCGTTGCTTCAACGGGATCGCTGAACCCGTCTACGCGTATGAAGGAGGAGGCGTCCAACTCCATCAAGCAGGTGTCTTTTTCATCAAAGAATTAAATGCCCCCAAAGCGCGCATCAAACTCCTCATCGCCCTCAATGCCGGCCTAAAAGGACAAGAACTCAAAGACTATATCGAAGGGTAAACTAAGATACAAAGCCCGTAAAATGCCAAGTGAAAATAGGAAATTGTCGCTGGGAGCGAAGCTCACAAGAGAATTTATCTTTTTCACACAGCATTTAGGGCGTGTTCAATTCGTGTAACGACAAGCACTATGGTGCCTTGCCGACACGACTCACTAACTCCTCAGGTGGATGGTATCGATCCACCTTCGTCCTGTCGCATTTCATCAAGATACAAAGCCCGTAAAATGCAATCTTAAAGGGAGTAGAGTGGAATCCAAAGAATTTCCACTCTACTCCCTTTTTTCCGTCTAGTCTAAATGTTCTTTCTTTTCTAAGTAAAGCGAGAGCAGATGCCAATCGGGGTGTTCGCGCCAATCTGGCGTGGCTACGATCTGGCTGGCAACTTTCCTTGCTTCTTCCAGAATGGGATAATCTTCTACCAAATCCGCTACTTGAAATTCTGGAATCCCAGATTGACGGGTTCCAAAGATTTCACCTGAACCCCGCATTTTCAAATCTTCTTCTGCTAGAACAAACCCATTGGTCGTCTCTGTCATAATTTTCATGCGCTGCTTGCCACTATCTGTCTTAGGGTTGGCTACTAGAATAGCATAGGATTGCTTGTTCCCCCGACCAACCCGGCCTCGTAGCTGGTGAAGCTGGCTAAGACCAAACCGATCTGCATCCATAATGACCATAACGGTTGCATTGGGTACGTTGACTCCTACTTCAATAACGGTCGTAGACACCAAAACATCGACTTGGTGCTCTTTAAAGGCCTGCATGATGTTCTCTTTTTCTTCACTTTTCATCTTCCCGTGAAGAAGAGAAACGCGTGCTCGCTGCCCAAAGAAGGTCTCTAGCTCTTCTTGGAGTGCAAGGGCGTTTTTCAAATCTAGCGCCTCTGACTCCTCAATCAATGGAGAAATAAAGTAAGCTTGAGAACCTTTGCCAAGTTCTTTGACTAACCAGTCGAGGACCACTTCTAACTGCTCATGCTTGACCCACCGTGTGATGATTTCCTTTCGTCCAGCAGGCATCTGATCAATGATGGACACATCCATATCTCCAAAGGCTGTAATAGCCAAGGTCCGGGGAATAGGGGTCGCCGTCATCATCAGGACGTCTGGATTTTGTCCTTTTTCTCGAAGAATACGACGTTGGGAAACCCCAAAACGGTGCTGTTCATCAATAATGACCAAGCCTAGATCTTGGTAGTGAACTCCCTCTTGAATCAAGGCATGTGTCCCCACAATCAGTTGAGCAGTTCCTGAGGCGATCTCTTCTAAGACTTCTCGTTTCTCAGCCGCCTTTAATCCTCCTGTTAGAAGGGCAATTGGCAAATCTGGAAAAAGATTTTGCAAGCTTTCCTTGTGTTGCTCTGCCAAAATCTCCGTTGGAACCATCAAGGCAGCTTGCTTACCAGCGCTTAAGGCTGCATACATGGCAAGACCGGCCACGACTGTCTTCCCGCTTCCCACATCCCCTTGTAAGAGGCGGTTCATATGATAAGGAGAGGCCATATCTGTCAAGATTTCATTCAAGCTGTTTTCTTGAGCTTGCGTTAGCTCAAAAGGAAGCTGTTTTTTTCGTTCTGCTAATTTTTCTGGATCCCAGGTCAAGGAAATCCCTTGGCTGGCATCGTGATTTTCTTCTTTTAGCACTTGGAGTTGCAGCTGGAAAAAGAGGAGCTCTTCAAATTTTACCCGGCGAAGAGCTTGCTTGTACTCTGCCAGATCCTTAGGAAAATGCATAGCTCGCACTGCTTGGGAACGAGACATAAGTTGATAACGATCTCGTAAGATGTGGGGTACATTCTCTTCTAAAAGCTGGTCCAAACCCTGGTCAAACGCTATTTTGATCAATTTCACCAGGCTGTTTTGGCTGACTCCTTGCGTCACTCGATAGACCGGTTGCAAATCATCTTCCACTTGAGCCAGGAGCTTCATCCCTGTCAAACTGCCTTTGGCCTTGTCCCATTTCCCAAAAATCGCCACTGTCTGCTGGACCTCGATTTTGTCTGCTAGATAGGGTTGGTTGAAAAAATTAACCGCAATCACTTGGTCTCCCTGTTTGATCGAAAAACGTAAGCGATTTCGTTTGTAGCCATAATATTGGACGTTGGCTGGTGTTGCTACCACCCCAGAGATGACGGCTTTTTCCCCATCTTCCAACTCTAAAACATTGCGCGTTTTGAAGTCTTCATAGCGAAAGGGGAAATACAAGAGCAGATCTTCTAAAGTTTCAATCCCTAATTTTTTAAATTTTTCCGCCGATTTTGGACCGACTCCAGGCAGTACGGATAAGGGTTGGTGTAGATTCATTTCTCCTCCTTTCTTTTATAAAAAGCAGGTCCATCCGGGAAAATCCCACCTGCTTTCTCTTATTTTTCACCTATATAGTCACGAGGAATCCGATCACTCAAGAGACAGACTACTTCGTAATTAATGGTCCCACGGTAATCTGCAACCTCTGTTGCCGTGATTTCTTTTTCGCCCTCTCGTCCAATCAGGGTAACCTTGGTCCCCAGAGGCAATTCTTCAGGAAGGCGAACCGTTATCTGGTCCATCGAAACGCGACCAACAATGGGACAATAATCCCCCTTAATCAGCACATGAAAGTTTTGCATCTCTCGGATCCAACCATCCGCATAGCCAATAGGAATCGTCCCGATCCATTGGGGTTCTTCCGTCGTATAGGTTGCTCCGTAGCCAATATCTTGACCAGCTTCCAACTGTTTCACATGAACTAATTCGCTCACCAAATTCAAAGCTGGCTTAATTTTATATGGCAAGGCTAACACAGATCCGCTCGGATTCAAGCCATACATGACATCTCCCAAGCGTACAGCTGTGAAAATCGTATCCGCATGCCACAAAGAAGTGGCTGAATTACTCGCATGGACAATAGGAGGAAGGATTTCAAGAGCAGCCAATACTTCTTTGAAAAACTGGTATTGCGCTTGAAATTTTCGATCATCTGCCTCATCTGCTGTTGCAAAATGAGTAAAGATCCCTTCAATTTCAGCTCCAGCTGCTAAGAGGAGGCGTTCAGCCTCTTTGATATCTTCGATTCTTCGGAATCCAATCCGCCCCATTCCTGAATCCACCTTGATATGGACCTTCAATCCTGAAAGATCTGCTTCTTGTCCAAGCAATTGTTCCAACCAAGCAAGACTAGCCACTGTTAAGCGGATGTCATGCTCTTTGGCTAGATTCACTGTTTCACTTGGCACAACTCCCAAAATCAAAATAGGGTGTTGCAAGCCTTCTTCACGGATTTCAAGGGCTTCATCCATATTGGATACACAAAAGCCATCAACCTGAGGCGCCAATTTTTTGGTTACTGCAATGACCCCATGACCATAGGCGTTGGCCTTGACGACTGCATATTTCAAGGCTTGACTCGGAATATGCTCACTGACTTGTTGCACATTAAAGGCAATGGCATCCAAATCGACTCTTGCAACAGTTGGTCTATGTTTACTTGCTTTCATTTTCTTCCTCCAAAATGACACTGGTCGACACTAGGTCTCCCTTATGACTGATCGAAATCCATACCTTCCCAGAAAAAGGAGACTTGGAAAAATAGGGAGCTCCGTGGGCATCATTTAAAATTTCTAACTCTTGAAAACCAACTGGTCCAATCCCTGTTCCCATTGCCTTTGAAAAGGCTTCTTTGGCGGACCATCGGCCCGTTAAATATTCCATTTTCCGTTTTCCAGACAATTCCTCAAAGCGCTCTCGCTCAGCCCCGGTTAAGACTTTTTCAGCGAATCGAGTATTCTTCTGATAGGCTTTTTCAATCGCAGCGATCGATTCGATATCGATGCCATGTCCTTTGATCATCTTGTTTTATCCTTATTTATCGTTTCAGTATCGTTTTACTGACAAAAGAGAAGGGGCTAAAGAATCACTCCTTCCGCCCCTGCCTTTTACTTATTCATCGTTGCAATTTCTTTGACCAAGGCCTGTGTTTTTTCCCAACCTAGGCAAGGGTCTGTGATGGATTGACCATAAACCACTGGTTCATTTTGACGGCCATCTTCTAGATAGGATTCAATCATGAAACCACGAACTAAAGTTGCCAAATCCTTGTTCCAAGCACGGTTCATCATGGTTTCTCTCACGATGCGTACTTGCTCTTCGAATTGTTTGCCAGAGTTATCATGGTTGGTATCCACCAGGATGAAGGGATGTTGCAAGCCCATTTCGCTATAGCGTTTTGCTGCCGCTAGCAAATCTTCATAATGGTAGTTTGGAATATTCTTACCACTTGCATCCAAGCCTCCACGAAGGATCGCATGAGCTAAAGGATTTCCTGATGTTTCCACTGCTTGGGCATTGAACAAAAAGTTTTGGGGATGTTGGGCTGCATAAATCGCATTAAACATGACAGAAAGATTTCCAGAGGTTGGATTCTTCATGCCTGTCGGAGCAGAGATCCCACTAGATACAAAGCGGTGCTCCTGGTCTTCAACCGAACGCGCTCCAACGGCATGATAAGAAATCAAATCCTCAACATACGGAAGACTTGCTGGATAAAGCAACTCATCCGCAGTTGTCAAACCAGTTTCTGTAATCACACGATAGTGAAGGTGCCGAACAGCTTTTAAGCCATCGACAAAGCTTGGTGCGGCCTGTGTATCTGGTTGGTGCATCAAGCCTTTGTAACCATCCCCATTGGTCCGAGGCTTAACCGTATAGACCCGCATCACAATAAAAATCTGATCTTTCACTTGCTCTTGCAAGTCGGCCAAGCGACGGGCATACTCCATCACCGCTTCTTCATTATCAGAAGAACATGGCCCGATCACAAGAAGGATCCGTTGATCTTCTCCTTTGATAATCGACTCCAACTCTCGATCACGCGCTTCTTTACGCTCCAAGGCTGAACCTTCCAAACGGTACAGCGAAGTGATCTCTTGCTCATCAATCTTATTGCTCTTCGTAACGAATACCATACGGCCTCCTTATGCTACCTAGACCCTCCCTCTCTACGTTTAAGAGGAGATCTTAACCTTTACGTCCGTGACAGTTTTTAAATTTCTTGCCTGAACCACAAGGGCACAAATCATTGCGTTTCACTTGTGACAAATCAATTTCTGCTGGAATATCTTGTTGTTGCGCTGCAATATTGCGAGTAGCAGTTGTTGAAATGCTGTGTTCTGTACGTGGACGTTCTTGTTCGTGAATTTGGGCTTTCATCATGAGACGAGTCACGTCAAATTCAATTGATCCAATCATATCGTTAAACATACGGAAACTTTCTGATTGGTATTCCACTACTGGGTTATTTTGCGCATACCCACGAAGTCCAACTGCATTTCGCAATTGATCCAAAGCATCGATGTGGTCTGTCCACTTGCTGTCAACCACACGAAGGATCAATACTTTTTGGAACTCTTGCACAGACTCTTCGTCACGCAATTTTGCTACTTGACTAGCATAGATTTCTTCTGCACGTGCATACAAATAATCGATAACTTCCTTGTCAGATTTTCCTTCAATATCGCTTGCAGAAATCGTATCTTCCGGAACCAAATTGTATTTGGCAAAGTTTAGAATCGCTTCGATGCGTTCTTCCTTGCTTGAGTGGCTAGCTCCTTCGACAATCCGTTTGATCGTCCGTTTAATCATAGCCATGATTTCAGGAGCCAAGTCGCGGTTAGCTGTGATCACATCATAGCGTTCTGCATAGATGATCTCCCGTTGTTCCCGCATCACGTCATCGTATTGAAGGACTTGTTTACGAGTATCGTAGTTATTT
>JBKXCY010000036.1:0-11052 GCA_046994005.1 Streptococcus sp. | reverse complement strand
AATCAGCGTAGTAGAGCCCACTCAACCACTGCGTCTTGCTCGACAATCCAAAGATAATTGAGAGGCTAGGACTTTTGTCCCAGCCTCTTTTAGGATACCTGGTATTTTTTTTGAATCTGCCATAGTCGGATCTGGTAGCAAATACCACTCACGACAAGGCTAGAAATAAGACCAATCCAATAGGCATAGGGACCAAGGTTGGTCACATGATCAAGGAAAATCCCTAAAGGAATAGAAATACACCAATAGCTAAAAACTCCTAATAAGAATGGAATGTTTGTATCCTTATAACCCCGCAAAATCCCTTGAAGTGGTGCCGCAAAGGTATCGGCTACTTGGAAAAAGAGACTATAGGTCATGAAAATAGCAGTTTGATGCACAAAGACTGGATCCTTGCCGTATAGCCCCGCCAATTGAAAGCGGAAAGTATAAAGAAAGACGAGGGTGACAATCGCAAAACCAAAGGCTGTCAGCCGTCCCAAACGGCAATATTGTTTGACCACTTCTGGTCTTCCTGCTCCCAATTCGTAAGATACGATAATAGCCATGGTGCTCGAGATACTAACCGGGAAAGCATACATCAGGGTAGAAAAATTCATGGCCGATTGGTGACTAGCGATGGTGAGTGATGGGAATTTTGCCATTAACAGGCCAACCAACGAGAAGATGATGACTTCTGCAAAAACAATTCCACCAATTGGAAGCCCAAGGCGCAGTACTTCTTTCATCCCTTTAAAATCATAAGGTTGCGGCTTCCACAATTGGAAAGCTGCTACCTTAGGGTGCTTGCACAAGATCAAAACTGCAATAGTCAGCAAGACCCAGTAGGCCAGAGAGGTTCCAAGACCTGCTCCCGCTCCTCCCATCTCAGGAAAGCCAAAAGCCCCATAGATCAAGATATAGTTAAAACAAGCATTCAAAGGCAAGAGCAAGAGCATCAAGTACATGGATAGACGCGTCATGCCCAAGGTATCGAGGAAGGTCCGCACGATACTAAAGAGCAACAAAGGTAAGATTCCTAGAGAAAGGAAATATAAGTAGCGAATGGCTATTTGAGCAACAACATTTTCTAAGCCGATCTGCTTGAGAATCATGGGTGCAATCCCCCAAACAAAGCCTATTAAGAGAATGGCCATACCAAATGACAGATAGAGGAATTGGTAAAAATCGCCAGCAATCCGTTCTTTATTTCCCTTTCCTAAATGATGCCCAACAATCGGTGTCAGCGCAGAGACAATCCCTGTCAGAAAAGTAAAAAATGGATTCCACAGACTGGTAGCTGTAGAAACCCCAGCCAAATCAAGGGTCCGGTACTGACCGGTCATGGCTGTATCGACAAAGCTGGCCGAATAATTGGCCAATTGATAGATCAAAATCGGCAAAAATAGACTCAAAAACAAGCGCAAGCGCTCTTTAAAGTGATAGGTTACATACATGATTCTAACTCTCTTCTCATCAAATAAGAAATAAGATTTTCTCCTCTTCCACTCTACTATATGTTTCCTTAAAAGTCAAAAAAACCGAAAATCCAAGGACCTCCGGTGCATCTGTAATTAGTGTTTATTGCGGTTTAAAATAGCGTTGAGAACGATCGCTAAGACACTTGCAACGACAATTCCGTTCGCAAAGAACATTTGGAATCCTGTTGGAAGGCCATTGAAGAGGGTGCTGTTGTTCAAACCAACCCCTGCAGCAATCGATACAGCAGCGATCAAGAAGTTGTGCTCATTGTGTTCAAAATCAACACGCGCAAGAATCTGCATCCCTTGAATCGATACAAAACCAAACATCACTAGCATCGCTCCCCCAAGAACTGGACTTGGAATGATTTGTGCTAAAGCTCCAAACTTAGGAAGGAGACCAAGAAGAACAAGGAAACCAGCCGCATAGTAGATTGGAAGACGAGTCTTGATACCAGACAATTTCACCAAGCCAACGTTTTGTGAGAATCCGGTGTAAGGGAAGGTGTTGAAGATACCACCGAGGAGAACAGCCAACCCTTCAGCACGGTAACCATTGCGAAGGCGCGTGCTATTAATTGGATCTTTGGTAATATCAGAAAGTGCAAGATAGACACCTGTTGATTCAACCATAGAAACTGTCGCGATGATACACATCATGACGATTGAGGTGATTTCAAACTTAGGAGCTCCAAAGAAGAAAGGTGTTGGAACGTGAACGACTGGTGCTTGAGCCACAGGTGTGAAGTCAACCAAGCCCATAGAAGCCGCAATAGCAGTACCTACGATCAAACCAATCAAAATTGAAATGGATTTAATAAACCCAGTCGTATAGATATTAACAACTAAAATGATGAGAATGGTCACCACAGCCAAAATCAAGCTTTGAACGGTTGGTTTTGGCGCATTATTTCCCATATTTCCAATCGCTACTGGAATCAAAGTCAAACCAATGGTTGTAATAACAGATCCCGTTACAATAGATGGGAAGAGATTGGCAATCTTAGAGAAGAAACCAGATACAAGGATGACATAAATCCCTGAGACAATCAAGGCACCAAACATGGCCCCACTTCCATGACTAGCCCCGATCATGCTGAGAGGTGCTACAGACTGGAAGGCAACCCCCAGGACTACCGGAAGACCGATCCCAAAGTATTTATTGAGCTGCACTTGAAGGAAAGTTGCGACCCCACACATGAAGATATCTGTAGAGATGAGATAGGTCAGTTGATGAGCGTTATAACCCAAAGCTCCCGCGATCATGATCGGTACCAAAATAGATCCCGAATACATGGCCAAAAGGTGTTGCAAGCCTAAAATGGCTGCCTGTGAATGGCTTTCTTGTTTTTGCATTAGATGTCTGCCTCCTTAAATACAACCTGACCATTTTCAAAACGGTCCAAACGTGCGAGGGATACAACTGGATATCCCAACTCTTCTAACAATCCCCGTCCATCTTGGAAGGATTTTTCAATCACGATCCCAATCGCTTCGACTTGAGCCCCGGCTTGTTCGATGATTTGAATCAAGCCTTTGGCTGCTTGGCCATTTGCAAGGAAATCGTCAATGATCAAAATCTTATCTGATGGATCCAAGAATTTACCCGCAATCGAAACGGTGCTGGTCACTTGCTTGGTAAAGGAATAAACCTCAGCCGTCAAAATGCCTTCATTCATCGTGATGTTTTTCGCCTTCTTAGCAAAGATCATGGGAACATCCAAGGCTTCAGCTACATAAAGGGCTGGCGCAATTCCAGACGCTTCAATGGTTACGACTTTCGTCACGCCAGCATCTTTGAACCGGTCCGCAAAGGTCTGACCAATTTCTTTCATCAATTTGAAATCCACTTGGTGGGTCAAAAAGGAATCCACCTTGAGGATATTCTCACCCAAAACATTGCCATCTTTTAAGATGCGCTCTTCAAGTAATTTCATACTTCCTCCTACTTTTTTAAAAATCCTCTACTTCATTCACAAAATACAAAAAGGCCTGCTAAGCAAGCCTTGAAATCTCTCTAGAAAGAGAAATAATCCCGACTTACTTATTGTTAGGTGTTCCGGCACCTTGTAGAAACATCACGCCTATTCGTGAAATAAATAAGTAATTCAATTAGTGTGCATCGCCATTCCAGATAGAATTCTTAACGATCACATAGTCAACATGTTTCAAATCTGCTAATTTTCGGCCTCCTGCATAAGAGATCGAACTTTGCAAATCTTGTTCCATTTCTGTCAAGGTATCTTGCAAATGACCCTTGGCAGGCAATAAAATCTTCTTACCTTCAACGTTCTTATATGCACCTTTTTGGTACTCTGAAGCAGATCCATAGTACTCTTTGAAAGACTCTCCATCAATCTCTACTGTTTTACCAGGACTTTCAATATGTCCTGCAAAGAGAGAACCGATCATGACCATAGATGCCCCGAAACGAATCGATTTGGCAATATCACCATGAGTCCGAATACCACCATCCGCAATGATTGGCTTACGCGCTGCTTTTGAGCACCAGCGAAGAGCAGCCAATTGCCAACCACCTGTACCAAATCCAGTCTTCACTTTGGTGATACAAACCTTACCAGGGCCGATCCCGACCTTAGTCGCATCAGCTCCCGCATTTTCCAATTCACGAACAGCTTCAGGTGTTCCAACATTTCCAGCAATGACAAAGGTATCTGGCAATTCTTTCTTGATGTGTTGAATCATCCGAATGACACTATCCGCATGACCGTGTGCGATATCAATAGTGATGTACTCAGGCGCATCTGCCTTTAATTGACTCACAAAGTCGTATTCGTATTCCTTAACACCAACCGAAATGGAAGCGATCAAACCTTGATCATGCATGCGTTTGACAAAAGGAATCCGACCCGCTTCATCAAAACGGTGCATGATGTAGAAGTAACCACCACGCGCCAACTGCTCTGCGACATTCTCATCTAAAATCGTCTGCATATTGGCAGGAACGACTGGAAGCTTGAAGGTATGCTTTCCAAATTGGACGGTTGTATCTGCTTCTGACCGGCTATTGATGATACATTTGTTGGGAATCAACTGAATATCTTCATAGTCGAAAATAGGAAATTCATTTAACATAGATTGAAAAATCTCTTTTCTAAAAACTGACCTACCTATGCGCAAGCGCATCGCTACGTCTCTTGACGTTTCCTTGATAGATTATACCAAAGATACGGACCTAATGCAATGGGAATGATTTTATAGGAAATAACGTTCGGAAATTACAAGACAAAAACCCGTTTCAAAAAGAGAAACAGGTTTTATTTATGAACATTTTGGAGCCAATTGTTCACTTCTCTAGCTACAATTTCAGGCGCCTCTGTATACAGTTCGTGCCCCAAACCATCTAGCAAGACTTGCTCGATCTGGGGATCTAGTTGCTTCAGAGCTTCTTTTCTCCATTCAGGCTCTTCTTGGTATCGAGGCCCGATAAATAGGACAGGCTTGTCTGCAACTGAAATCTGGTTAGCTTTGATCTGACGCCGTAGACGCAATAAGGCCATGACCTTTTCGAGATCCAGATTTAATTCATATTGTTCACTCACTGGATTCCAACGATAGCTAGCCTCTACTGCTTTTCGCGCTATAGGAGTAGGATCTGCTCCATCACCAAGTTCTGATAACACAGCCTCTTCTAAAGTCGCAAAAACTTGCTGCTGCATGAAGGATGATGTGTCATTTAGTTCTTCTTCAAGAGATAAGATCTTTTCCATATCCAGATAGCCACCATCCAGGAGAATCAAAGCCTGGATCTGAGGAAACTCAGTAGCCAGATAACGAGCCAAATCTCCACCCAAGGAATGCCCAAATAAGCAGATCTCTTCAGCCTGGCCAACCCGACCTTGGAACCAATCACGAAGATCGTTTTCTGTCTGAATCATTTCCCTATAGGGATCTAGAAAGGTCACAGGAAAGCCTAGCTCATCCATTAGTGGAGCCAGATGGTAGCTATTACCACCTAGGCCACCGATAAAATAATACTGCATGTGTTTTGTCCTTTCTTTTTCATTCTATTTCATTGGTTAGCGCTACTCTCTCGCGTCTCCTTTATGGAGTTCCGTATTATAAACAATTTCTGCACCAGGGCTTCCTTTATCATCCTTTACGACTCCTATTAACTGACCATCTTCTACTAATAATTCAATATTTTCATCTGTACTACTTGCCTCTGTGAGTATAGCTCTCTTAGGCAAATGCTCCTCATTTGAAACGTCTACAGGTTTGCCATTTGAGTCCAGTAACTCAATGACTTCATTGCCACCTCCATCAAAATCAAGAACAATGTCTGAAATCAATCCATAACTTAATGGAATAAATTTCTTTATTTTATCTCCCAGAGTAGCTTTATTTCCATACTTGTCATAGATCGTCGGACGCACATAGGCATTTGAGAATGTTGACCCTTCTTCAGTAACGTAGATTGGGGAGAACTCAATCTTCTCAATCCCAGTATAGTGTTCTTTGATGTAGGTTCCGATTTGTTCTTCTAGCAAAAGAAAACCATGCTTATAGAGCTTTGTTGTTTTCGGTCCAAGATTCGGCTTCGTTAGTTTATTGTAGACAAAGTAACTACCGGATAGGATGAAAATTAAAATAGCAATGATCTTTACCCACTTTCTGCTCATCAGTCGCTCCTCCTTCTATCTACTTCAGTATAGCATATTTGGTTGGCTTTCCATCGCTATTCCTAACGAAACGGAATATAAAGATTTGAAATGTGGCGAAATTTTAAAGCATTTCACAGTCTCATGAAATACTTTTAAACTGTATTATTTTTATATGAATAGAAGACTAGTTCCTTCAGTTTTCTTGGTCTCTTCAATCCAATATTGCTCCTCTTTGGGGATCAAATGATCAAAACGTCCTGAAAAAAACTTCCATCCGTTTGGCACATATCTTTCGTAGTTTTTCATCCCCAGATGGTTTGAATAAAATTCTTCTTTATCAAAATCGATGAAAAGATCCGGAAGCAAGGCTTTTCCTTCCAGAATAATCTCTGAATTCAAGTTCTCCTCTTCCATTGAACGTTTGATCATTGAGATCAATTCTTCAACCGTCACCTTCAGCCAATCATCTTTATACATTTCTAAGTAGCTCTCAAGATTGCTTTTTGTAATCACATGAAGATTCTGCTGAATCTCAGGTAAATAGGAGAAATCAACATCCAGACCTGCTTCCTGGTATGCCTGAATATATTTATCGATATCCATTGTCCACATTTCGTTTGAACAAATATACCAGTTAAACTGATGATTTGCAATAACCCCAACAATATTTATTTCTGGTTTCTCTATCAATTGGTCTTTATTCACTAGTTTTTTCTCCCCTTCTCCTATCTACTTGTTCCGAACTGACAATAGGACTTACTTACCAAACATTATATATCTATGATACCGAATTATATTTTGACAAGCAAGTTAATGACCGAGTCGCTAACAAAAAAGCCAGCTAAAAGGGTTTAGCTGACTGATGTCATATCTAATAAATCTTTCTCTGCTCGATCATCTAGCAGAGAAAGCAAGTATCCCACATTCTCTTATATTCTATAAAACAAAAAAGCACTCTGCAAAAACAGAGTGCTATCGTCTTTAATACTTTATATTCCGTTCGACAAACTTGAAGTTGTTTACTTACAGTACTCCTCTATTTTGTAGATATATTCTTTTAGAAGTCTCCGTGAATAAATTTTTTTATTTTTTGAATCTCTAACTTCTTTCCAAAGTATAGCCGCAACTTTTAACTTGTTGGAGTAATGATTGCTAAATTCATCTGCACAAAAGTCTTTTAGAAATTGATTCCATTGGCAAGCTGAATTATCATACTTGGCGTAGTCTGACTCTCCATAGTATATTTTAATCATATCTTGGATTGTAAAATTTATGTTGTTGTCCCGTTTTACTTTTCTCCAAGCAGTTGCCATATCAGCATTAAACTTAAACGGATTAACACCTGTTACAGCTGAAAAATAATCACGAAATTTCTGATTAAAGGAAAACCCACATTCAAGTAATGATGTATTTAGGGTTATTATTTCGGTTTGATTTTTGTTTCTTTTCCTCAAAAATTTTTCTACTCTATTTCCCTTAAAATATTGTTCTATAATATGATTTAATTCTTTTTTTGTACATCTGTATTCTAATCCAAGGTACTTACAAATTTGTGAAAGCTCTTCTCGATACCAGTAGTATCTGTTAAATTCTTCAAATGATTTTATATCTCTAAAATCAGGTCTATGTTCTTCCAAATGCTCGCCTCTACAACTCCAAATTTATCTCATTATACCATAGATAATAAAAGTCATATCAATTTATACCCATGCCACATAAAGCTATAACAGAATATATTACAATCTTGTAATTACTGTATTTCTATTAAGCTTAACATTCTTATAAAATAAATAAGAAAAACAAACGATATAGTCCATCACTAGTAACAAGAAATACTAGAAGTTGAAAGATATAAAAACATTTAAATGGAAAGCATAGCAATAAACAAAACAGTCAGTAAAACGATGGTTTTGTTGTGTTGTTTCACTTGCTTTCTAATTTCCTCTTTTGACTTTATCCGCAGACGCCCTTTGTATTTTGATTTAGTCATGGAACTTCTAATAAGTTCGCTGACGTCCGTACTCACTTAAGGAAAGTTTTTTATATGACTTTATCTTCAATCTGAGACCGTTAAAACCTCTTTGTTTGAATCTTTCTAACTGAATTGGACACAAAAAATCCACTCACTTGTTGTGAAATGGATTGTTTCTTCATTAACGGTTCAACAAGAAATTGAACAATTTTTCGACAATTTTTACGACCAACCAGCATAAGAATCCGATATAGGTAAAATAGAAAATGAGTGACAAAATCGTAATAATCATGGTTTCCTCCTTCATCGATTGCAAGTCCTTGTCTTATTATACCTTTTTATGCAATCGAACTCAATAGAATTTTGAAAATTGTCTGATTATTCTTTTTCTTTCTTATCTTCTTTTGCGTCTTGATCAGCTTCTTCACTGCCTTTATTGACAGCCGTCTTAAATTCAGCAAACATTTTGCCGATAGACTGGCCCAACTCAGGCAGGCGTTTTGGTCCAAAAATCAAGAGGGCACCCAAGATGATGATGATCAAACCTGGTGCTCCAATATCACGTAAAATTCCCATTAGTTTCTCCTTTTTCTCGAATAGATGACTTTACTGATGGCAACACTCACTTCAAATAAGAGGATCAAAGGGAGCGTCATGGCCAAGTCACTGATAAAGTCTGCAGGGGTTAGCACGACGGCTAAGACCAGCAGGACAAAGTAAGCGTAACGACGATAGGTGATTAAAAACTGTGGTGTTAAGAGCCCGATTGAGGTTAGAAAAGCGACCAAAACTGGTAACTCAAACAAGACTCCTAAAGGCAAGGTGGTGTGCCATAAGAAGGTTAAATAATTTTGCGCCGTCAATTGGGTATCAAACAGTCCTTCTCCCAAGCGCATCAAGACCTCTAAAATAGCTGGGCTAACAAAGAAATAACCAAACGCCAGCCCAAGCACAAAGCAAATAAAGCTAGCTGGAATGTAGGCAAAGACTGCACGCGCCTCCTTCTCCCTTAAAGCCGGTCTCACAAATTTCCAAATCTGGTAGACAATAAAGGGCAGTGTCAGACTAAAAGCTGAGAGATTGGCCAGCGATACATAGATCCAGAGGATATCATTTGGACCCAGTACCAGCAGTTTTTGATGGAGGCTAGCGGTCAAGATCTGGTAGAGTTCTCCTCCAAATACAAAGGCTACGATGAAGACGATAATATAACACAAGACCACTGCGATCAATCGTTTTCGAAATTCGACCAAGTGCTCGACAATGGTCATTTTATCTGCTCTACTCTTTGCCATGTTGTCTCACCGTGATAAGGGCGATCAGGGCCACAAAGAGTAGTTGGGGAAGAAGAACTTCCCAGCTTGGATAGATCCCTGCCCAATCAATGGTAGGAAGTCCATTGACCAAATGACTCGGTAGGATATTGGTCAACTGAAGGGCATGGATGCTGACACCGAGCATCTTGAAGGCCAAGGCGTAGATTAACCACGTCAGAATGAAAAAGATTCGATGAGGTTGGATGGCTTGACTGGCCTTGGTCATGGCCACTGCAATAAGGATGAGAACAGCTATGGCAAGCCCGATTCCTAATAAGAAATTCGTGGTTGTAATCCGTGGAATGATTCCAACATAGAAGAGAATAGTCTCAGCCCCTTCACGAAAGACTGCTAAGAAACTGAGGGCAAACATCGAGACAAAACTTCCTGTAGCCGTTACCGTCTTCATCTGACGGTCCATGAAGGCATTCCACTGTTTGACAGAGGACTTGCTGTGGAGCCAAATTCCGATGAGGATCATCATGACCACAGCGAAAATCCCAACGCCACCTTCAATAATTTCCCGGTTAGAGCCCGAAGTAACGGCTGGAAAAGCGACTTGCAGAACAAGAGCGATCGCTGCGCTGGCAAGAACCCCCGCAGCAGCTCCACCGTAGACCCATTTGAGGCCTTTCCTCATCTTAGCGGCCTTAAGGGTCGTCACAAGCGCCATGACGATCAGAAGCGCTTCTACTCCTTCACGCAGAAGAATCAACATGGCATCAAAAGCGTTGTAAGAAGCTGTCGTATCGATCGCAGACAGATCCCTGATCAAGGCTTGTAATTTCTCTTGATAGCTCTTTTCTTTCTCCTTAACCATAATGACCGGGGATTCACTCTCTACGCGCGTGTAGAGGCTTGGATTGGTCGTGCTGACATCCCCCTCAATGGTTGGCCAGATGGTGATGAACTGCTTCATAGTTGCTGCAGCAGATTTATCGTCGCCAGATTGGAATTGGCTTTGCGCCTTCTCCAAAAGCTTGATCCCATCTTTCAGTGTCAAATCCGTACTAGCACTGCTAATCGCTTCTCCTTTTACAAAGGCATCAATCCCATTTTTGAGGTCATCATAGGAGGACTGGATGCTGGTGAAGTCGGTAGGCTCTGTTTCAATGCTACTACGTAAGAGCGAAATGGCCGTCTCGATTTTGCCATAGTAGGCTGTGCTATGATCCCTTACCACTGCTTCGTTTCGTGTCCAGGTATTATTGAGATCTGCATAGGTTTGACGGGTTTTATCCAGATCCTTAGCTGTAATGGCATCTTGTAGGTTCTTAAAGTAAGGAGCGAGGCGACTCACGAGTTTGTCTTTTTCCGCCTCTAAATCGACCGGATTTTGTTCTTTTTCAAAAGCTAGCAGGGCTGATGAGATCTTGGTGAGATCCTCTTTGGTTACCTCCCCTTTTATAGCTAGAGCTTGGCTAACTTTTTTTCCTGCCTTGGAATCATGGTGATCTTTGGACTCAAAATCATCCTGAATCTCAGCGATCAATTCCTTGGCCTTATCCTGGTTCTTATTTTCTACAGCGGTTGTTGCATCTGTGATCTTGATAAAGAGATCGCTATAAGATTCCGCAGCCACTGGATGAGTCCAGAACAAGGCAAGAAGGCCTAACAAGATCAAAAGTTTATTCAAAGAGTGCTTGACCAAGGTAGCCTCCTTTCTCTACGCCTGCAAA
>JBKXCY010000035.1:0-11058 GCA_046994005.1 Streptococcus sp. | reverse complement strand
CTGGGGACAGATCTATTATGATATCCTTTTTGAACAATTACAGGACATCAAGGGAAAGCGAGTGCTCGATTTTGGCAGTGGTTTCGGCCTTGTAGCCAACCACTTGGCGCAAGACAATCAAGTCCTTGCTGTGGAGCCTAATGAGGAATTGGTGGCCTTGCGGGCCCAGGATCATCCTTACCAGCAACTGGTCGGGAGTCTGGACCAAATAGAAAGCTTTGAAGATGCCAGTTTTGAGGTCATCCTCTGCCACAATGTCTTGGAGTATGTGGAGGATCGCAAGGATGTTCTCAAGGAATTCACCCGTCTCTTGAAACCAGGAGGCCTGCTCTCTATCGTCAAGCACAATGAGGTTGGCCGCGTCCTTCAGACCGTCGTCTTTGAAAATGATACTCAGAAGGCGCTTGAGCTCCTAGCAGGTCAGGACCTGGAAACCCACTCCATGGGCTTGGCTCAGGCCTATGATCTCGATCTAGTTGTTGAAGATCTAGCCATTGAAGTTCAGGACTACCAAGGAATTCGTGTCTTTTATGCCTTACAGGACAATCGCTTCAAGGGCCAAGAAGGCTGGCGAGAGTCTATGCTCAAGATGGAGCTGGCCGTTTGCCAAGAGTCCCCTTACCGGGATATCGCCTTCTTCCAGCACTATAGGTTAAAAAGGAGTTAAGATGTTAAATTATAAAAAAGAGATTCCAGAGATGACAGACCTACTCGCACTGTACAGTTCAGTCGGCTGGACCAATTATACTAACAATCCAACCATGTTGGAAGAAGCTGTCAAAGCCAGTCTCTGGCAGTTGGCAGTCTATGATGAGAAAGAGCTCGTCGCCTACATTCGCTTGGTAGGAGATGGGCACTCGGTCCTGTTGGTGCAGGACCTATTGGTGCGACCAGATCACCAGCGCCAAGGCATTGGAAAGAAACTCTTAGAAGAGGCTTTAGCGACCTTCCCTACTGTTTATCAACGGCTCCTTGTTACTGAACGAAGTGAGAAAAATCTTGCCTTTTACCAATCCCTGGGTTTTGTCGAATTGTCAGAGCAAGCCTGTACAGGGATGATTTATAAAAATTAATATCATACAAGAAAAAGATCTAGTCACGTTTGACTAGATCTTTCATGTTTCTTAGAAGTCTTCTTTCTTCTTAAGTGTTATAGAAGCAATAGCTGTAGCGACGAATGTCAAACCAGTTACAAGAAGTCCTAAATGATCTTCAGTTCCTGTTGAAGGAAGAGATTTTTTATTTTCTTTAGGTTTGTCACTAGATTTAGGAGTTTCACTAGATTTAGGTTTGTCGTTAGACTTAGGTTTATCTCCATTTGGTGATGGAGGTGTTGATGATTTAGGTTTATCTGTTGATGGTGGAGGTGGAAGAAGTTTATTCACCACGTTTCCTTTATCAACAACAAGGTTTGTAGCAGCAACATAGTCGCTTACAGAAACTTTGATAACTTCATTTGAAAGTTGGTAACCACTTGGAGCAGAGAGCTCTTTGATTACGTAATCTTTCGCTTCAAATCCAACAAAGCTTGCAAGTCCATCTTGACCAGAAATTGCTTGCGCTTGGCCTTGTCCATATGGGTTCGCAACAGGTGTCACACCATCTGCTTCAAAGAGTCCAAATACTGCACCAGCAAGGAAATCACCCTTTTCATCTACTTTACGAACCTTAAGGGTGTAAAGTTTCAATTCAGGAATATCAATTGTTGGTGGAGTTGGTGGGATGACCTTGTTGATAAAGGTTTTCTTCGCACCATATGAAACAACTGCTTGGATCGCATTTGATGCTTCATCTTTTGTGACGGTAACTGTGACATCTACTTGACCTTCGTCATATTGGATGTTTGCCTGATCAGCTGGAACGACTTCTTTAATGGTATATTGATGAGTACCAATCATCGCTTCCGTGTAGGCGATCGCATCAAATGTCACTGTACCATCTGCAGCATTTTGTTTTGTTTGAAGAACAGTTCCATTTTCATCCAAGAGGTTAAAGCTAAATTCACCACCTTGAAGGTCACGACCTTCTAAAATCTTGCTTGTGGTAATTTGTTTTTCACTTGGAGTTGGAGGTGTCGGAGGTGTATACGTATTGTTAAAAGTAGGAGTATCCTTTTTACCGTCGTATTGCACATCCGCATTCAATTGTCCGTTTGCATCTTTTGTGACAGTTACTGTTACAGTATGAACAGTTTCGTCATAAGTAATAGCGGATTCTGGCGTAGCTGGTTTTTGTTCAGCGATTGTGTAGGTGAAAGTACCAGCTTCATTAAAGCTTACTGGATTGAAGAGAATATCCCCATTCTCACCATTTGTCTTGGTATCAATGAGCGTACCAGCTTGATCCTTGAGAAGGAAAGTGAATTCATTAGCTTTTAATGTACGATCGCTTGTACCATTGACCGCCAATACTTTTTTAGCCTTGAATTGAGCTGTCGTCGGTTTCACTGTTGGAGGAACAGGAGTTGGAGGTGTCGGAGGTGTCTTCGTATTTGTGAAGGCATCACCTTTTTCAGTATCTCCACCTGAGTAAGTCACAGTAGCGACGAGTTTGTCGTTATCTTTCTTCACAGCAACAGTAGCCGTGATGGTTTGTGTGCTATAGTTGATAGAAGCATCCGTACCTTTGTTTTCGGTAATGGTGTAAGTGTGTGTTCCTTCTGAAGTATAAGAAAGTTCCTTAAAGGTGACAGTTCCATTTGCCTTGTTCTTGGCAGTTTCAAGGGTAGTGTTTCCTTCTTTCAAGACAAATTCAAATTGATCGTCTGTCAACGGTAAGGTTGTTTCACCTTCTTTAAAGAGCTTTTTCACTTGAAGAGTAGCTTTTGTACTTTCTGTTTTAGGAGCTTCTTTTTTGTTGATGAACGTATCTGTGTTAGTTTGACCATCAGAGTAGTTGATTTGTTCGACAACTAAAGCATTGTCTTTTTCAACCACTACAACCGTAGCCGTGATGGTTTTATCACTGTAGGTAATGGTTTTGTCACTACCTTTTGTTTCAGTGATGGTATAGTTGAATGTTCCTGCGTGGTCTACAGTGATGGTATCAAAAGTAATCGAACCATCTTTTTTGTTCTTAGCTGTACCAACAACTTTATCGTTTGCATCTTTTGCAACAAACTCAAAGTCATCGCCCTTCAGTTCGCCACCTTCAAATGCTTTTTTAAGTTTTAAGGTTACCTTAGCATTTGAAACTTTTGGTTTATTTTGAGTATTGGTGATCGTATTTTTTTGTTCACCATCTCCACCTGAGTAAGTGACAGTAGCAACGAGTTTGTCGTTATCTTTCTTCACATCGACAGTAGCTTTGATGCTTTGTGTACTATAGTTGACACTAGCGTCTGTACCCTTATTTTCAGTGATGGTATAAGTATGAGTACCTTCTTTATTGAAAGTCAGAGACTTAAAGTTAACAGTGCCATCTGCTGTGTTCTTGGCAGTTTCGACTACTTTGTTATTTTCGTCTTTCAAGACAAATTCGAATTGACCTTCTGTAATCGGAACTTGTGTATGTTCCTGATCGCCGGCTATTTCGAAAGCTTTTTTAATAACAAGATTTGCAGTGGTTTCAGTAACTTTTGGTTTATTTGAAGTGTTTACAACTTTGATAACATTCGACTCATTGATTGGTTCAACTTTTGAAGTATATCCATCAGGTGTATTTGTTTCCACTACGGAGTACTCAATCTTCTTACCGTCTTTGATACCTGGTAATTTAGTAAATTCTGCTTGCCAACCAGAAGCTTTTGTAAGAGTTTGTGTCATCCCTTCCAAGGCTTGGCCGTCAGCATACAATTGAACAGTTATATCTTTACGGTCAGATTCTTCGTCACCAACCCATTCTTTTTGAACTGTAACAGTCTTGTCACCAGTTACCCAGAAGTTCAATTCTGTGTTATTCCAGAATGCAGGGTCTGTTTGTGGTGTTTTGATTTCATCAGCTGTTAACGTAGCATTGTTATCTACGCGAATAGTTGTCTTAGGAATTAATGTTTGGTATTCAACGATCAATTCATCGCTAGACGCTGTTTTAAATACATCACTGACATCTGATAAATTCACGGTAAATCCATTTCCGTCTGCATCGAATTTAACATGTTGCCAGAAGTCCCATCCTGAAGCAACCACTTGTCCACCTTTTCTTAAAGTGAAGGATGGTTTCAAGTAAGTTCCAACGAAGAATTCACTTGCAGCGTGATTGGCAGCTGGAGCAAAAGTGATTTTTGAGTAATCGACAGCTGGAGCTTGGATTTTATCTGATACAACAGGATTTGTGATGGCTTGTTTCTTACCATCTCCGTTAATACGAATGAACCAAGTAGTGAGATAATAGTCATCTCCAACGTTCATCCATGCATAGTTTTCAGATGCGTCTAATTTGAATTGCTTAGTTACATAGTCACCAGTACGGTTGTACTTGTTCAAAACAGATTCAAACACGCCAGGTCCATCAGGACGAGTGATGACAACGGATTCCGAACCGACATTAGAAGTGGCAGTTTTATTTCCAGGATTTCCTGGAGTATTGTCCCATTCTGCTTTGTATGAGAATCCACCTTTTACGTTTTGGTTCATGGATTCGATGGCTTTTTTAAAAGTAAAAGTAATCTTTTTGTTTGTCATCGAAATGGTCGCGACTTCAGCTCCATTTGCTTGGAGGGATTGAGTTGCGACTTCAGTGATATTGACACCTTCAGGAGCATCGATGGTGAACGTGTCCCCTTCTTTAACAGATTTACCAGTCAAATCCCAGTCAAATGAAAAGACAATTTTTTGTCCAGTTGCCTGAGCTTTTAGATTGGATACTGTTGGTGTTACAGTGGCTGCACTGACAGGTTTGATTACAGACAACCCTAAGGCTACCACAGCGATGATAGCTACAAATGCAACTACCTTTTTATATAGAAATTTCAATTGGCCTCATTTCCTTTCTTTTGCATAAATTTTGTATAGTTTTTCTATATAGTGATATCTCCTAAAACCGAAAAACTTCTGATCTTTGCTCCATACAATCAGTTGCTTTATTTGAACATGTAGTTAGAGAAGAAGGACCTTACCTCTATTGAGAAAATATGGGGACATACCTCAATATCCTATCTTTAGTCTGTCCATAATAGAGGACGGGTTGGACCTGAAACAAACTTTCTAAAAACAATGATTAAATAGAAAAACGGAAGAAATTAATGCTTCATAATATAAAATGATAATAAGCAGTGCAAATTTAACAGAATAATCATCCCATTACATATTTAAAAGATTATTATCATCATTATTATATTCTTTTAGTGTAATAAGTCAAGCTAAATGCAACAAATATGGTGGAAATTGTTCATTTTGTTCCAACTACTACCTGACCCTTTATTTCCCGACATTTCCTGCTTTCATGATATAATATTCAGATAGGAAAAAGAGGAGACCAAAAGCTAGATGATCACTTCAAAATACGATTGGCAGTTAGCTTCGCCAAGTGCAGATGAGGCCTTTTTAGCCCTTTCTAAAAAAGCAGGCCTGGAAGCGTCCGTAGCAACCTTACTGTATGAGCGTGGCATTCAGACCAAAGAGGATTTAGAAGACTTTTTAGAACCCAAGTTAGAGAACCTTCACGACCCTTATTTGCTCCATGATATGGACAAGGCAGTGGAGCGCATTCGACGGGCCATCGAAGATTACGAGCAGATCCTCATCTATGGAGACTATGACGCGGACGGGATGACTTCGGCCTCTATTATGAAGGAAGCTTTGGAGCAGATGGGAGCAGAGGTGCAAGTCTACCTACCCAACCGCTTCACAGACGGCTATGGTCCCAATGAGAGTGTCTACAAGTACTTTATCGAGCAGCAAGGTATTTCTTTGATTGTCACGGTGGACAATGGTGTCGCAGGCAATCAAGCCATCGCCATGGCCCAGGCAATGGGAGTGGATGTCATCGTGACGGACCACCACTCTATGCCAGAGGACTTGCCGGATGCTTATGCGATCATCCATCCAGAGCATCCAGATGCGGCCTATCCCTTCCATTATCTGGCAGGCTGTGGTGTGGCCTTTAAGTTGGCCTGTGCCCTCCTAGAGGAAGTACCGGTTGATCTTTTAGATTTGGTCGCGATCGGGACCATCGCTGACATGGTGAGCCTGACAGATGAAAATCGAATTCTGGTCAAATACGGCCTGGGGGTTCTCCAACATACCCAGCGCATGGGCTTGCAAGAGCTCTTGGAGATCGCTGGGATTCGTCCGGAGGATGTCAATGAAGAAACAATTGGCTTTCAGATCGCCCCTCGTCTCAATGCCCTTGGTCGCCTCGATGACCCAAATCCAGCCATCGAACTACTGACTGGTTTTGATGATGAAGAAGCGCACGAAATTGCCCTCATGATTCATCAGAAAAATGAAGAACGCAAAGAGATTGTCCAAAGTATCTATGACGAAGCCAAAGCCATGGTCGACACGAGCTTGTCCGCCCAGGTTTTGGCCAAAGAAGGCTGGAATCCTGGGGTTCTTGGCATTGTTGCCGGTCGTTTATTAGAAGAGCTACATCAGCCGGTCGTTGTTTTAAGTATCGAGGATGGACGAGCTAAAGGAAGCGCTCGGAGTCCTGAGTCGGTCAATATCTTTGAGGCTCTCGATCCTCACCGGTCACTCTTTGTTGCCTTTGGAGGACATGCCGGTGCAGCAGGGATGACGCTCGAGGTGGACCAACTCCCTGCCTTGTCTCAGGCCCTTACCGACTATATTTCAGAACAAGAGATTGATCTCAGCAGCAAGTCTAGCTTAGCGATCGATGAGGAACTGCTTTTAACAGAATTGACGCTTGAGACTCTGAAAAGCTTTGAACGCTTGAGTCCTTTTGGCATGGACAATAAAAAACCCGTCTTTCTGGTCCGTAACTTCAAGGTAGAAGGGGCGCGCTCGATGGGAGCCGGCAATACCCACTTGAAACTCAAAATTTCTCAAGAAGATGCGACCTTTGAGGTGGTTGCCTTTGGCTTGGGAAGCTTAGAGGCAGAGTTTGCGCAGGCGCAAGACCTGGAGTTAGCTGTGCAGTTGTCGGTTAACCAATGGAATGGCCAAACAACTCTGCAGCTCATGCTGGTTGATGCGCGTGTGGACGGAGTCCAGCTCTTTAATATCCGCTCCAAAAATGCCAGTCTCCCCGCAGGTGTTCCGGTTCTTGACTTTACCCAAGAACTGCCAGATCTAGCGGACGCTTCCGCTGTTGTAGTCGGAAATATCCCTGAGGATTTAGAGTCCTTACGGCAAATTTTCCAAGAGCATGATTTTCAGGCTGTCTATTTCAAAAATGAGATCCCCAAAGCCTATTATCTGACAGGGTACGGGAGCAGGGACCAGTATGCCAAGCTCTATAAGACCATCTACCAATACCCTGAGTTCGATGTCCGCTACAAACTCAAAGACCTAGCAGCCTATCTCAAGATCCAGCAGATCCTCCTGGTTAAAATGATTCAGATCTTCCAAGAGCTGGGCTTTGTGACCATTGAAAATGGCATCATGAAGGTCAATAAAGAAGCAGAAAAACGGGAAATCGCAGAAAGCACCATCTACCAAAAACTCAAACAAACGGTGAAAGAGCAAGAACTGATGGCTCTTGGAACAGTTCGCGAAATCTATGATTATCTGACAGGACAGGCCTCATGAAAAAACACCTAAAGCAGTTTCTCTGGCTCACCCCCATCCTACTTTTTGGCCTTTATTGGTTGGGAATCTACCTGAGCCTGAAAAACCCTATGGAAGAAATCAACTACTCCGAAAATGGTGGATTGATGCGCTATATGATGTTTAAGCCCTATACAGAAACGATAGGAAACGATGGTATCTGGAAAGAAGACGAGGATTTTCAGACCTACCCCTATTCTAAAGGAATTGTCGATGTTAACGAAGAACTGTCCGTGATGATGTTTAAGGGAACTCCCAACTGGACCTATATGTATGATCTTCAATTGGAAAAAGGTGTGACACTTGGTTTTATATTTAAATACGACTCATCTAAAAAGCTATTTTTCCAGAAGGAGGTCTACCTTTCTAAAGAAGATACTACCTACGTGGGCCAGCAAATTCTTGATCAACTTGCCACCTACGGCAAAGACCGCACGTGGTTGAAAAACCAAAGCAAGAAAGTCGCTGAGCAATACATCCTCGGTACCTGGTTCAAGAATGGAAGTTCCCGTTATTCCTTGAAAAACTTGGGGGATATGAAAATCGAGTACAACAAATTGATAGAAGAGTAGTAAGTTTTTTTGGAATCCAATCCCACATCATTTTTCAGATGTGGGATTTTTGCTTTTGACGCGGGGAGCTTGGGAAAATGATTTGGCAAAAATGATGCAAGTTAGTAGAATTCATGGTATAATGGAATGTAAAAATTTTTTATGAAAGAAAGTTAACCATGAATTTAAAAGATTACATTGCAAGCATTGAAAACTATCCACAAGAAGGAATTACCTTCCGTGATATCAGCCCTTTGATGGCAGATGGTAATGCTTATAGCTATGCGGTTCGTGAGATCGTTCAATACGCAACCGATAAGAAGATCGATATGATCGTCGGTCCTGAAGCGCGTGGTTTCATCGTTGGATGTCCAGTCGCTTTTGAATTGGGAATTGGATTTGCACCTGTTCGTAAGCCTGGCAAGTTGCCACGTGAAGTCATCTCTGCTGACTACGAAAAAGAATACGGTGTCGATACCTTGACCATGCACGCAGATGCTATCAAACCAGGTCAACGTGTTCTCATCGTTGATGACCTTTTGGCGACTGGTGGTACGGTGAAAGCAACCATCGAAATGATCGAAAAACTCGGTGGGGTCGTTGCAGGTTGTGCCTTCTTGATCGAGTTGGACGACTTGAAAGGTCGCGAAGCGATCGGCGATTACGACTACAAAGTTTTGATGCATTACTAATATAGTCTAATACTATAACTGGCTACAGAAAAACCATAATTGAAAACTATAAGCTCCTATCATATAATGTTAGTTAAGAACTTGTAAGATGGGAGCTTTTTATGCCAATTACTCTAGATAAAAAATTACCAGCAGTTGATATCCTTCGTTCAGAAAATATTTTTGTCATGGATGATGTTCGGGCGACTCACCAGGATATTCGGCCCATGAATGTTCTCATTCTTAATCTGATGCCAACCAAGGTTGCGACAGAAACGCAGCTCTTACGCCTCTTGGCCAATACGCCCTTGCAGCTCAATGTAGAATTTCTCTACATGGCGAGCCATGAATCCAAAAATACAGCGGCAGAACATTTGGAGAGCTTCTACAAGACCTTTGAGGATATCAAGGATAATTACTATGATGGTTTGATTGTGACAGGAGCGCCTGTCGAAAAGATGGACTTTGAAGAAGTGGACTACTGGGATGAGTTGACCCAGGTCTTTAAATGGGCCAAGCGTCATGTTTTTTCCACCTTGCACCTCTGTTGGGGAGCTCAGGCTGGTCTTTACTACCGTTACGGGATTCAAAAAGTAGAGCTCTGTGACAAGCTATCCGGTATCTATGACCAAGCAGTGGTGCGTCCGGAAAGTCTTCTCATGAGAGGCTTTGACGATCGCTTCCTTGCCCCTCATTCTCGCTATACGGATGTTCCTTTGAAGGAAGTCCTTGAAAAGAGCAATCTTCAGGTGATTGCGCAAGGAAATGAAGTTGGCCTTTCCATCATTGCTAGCCCAGACATGCGTGAGGTGTATAGCTTTGGCCATCTGGAATATGATCGCGATACGCTGGCTAAGGAATACAACCGAGATGTCAAGGCTGGCTTGGATCCGGATGTTCCTAAGAATTATTTTGACCACGATGATGCCAGTACAGAGCCTCGCATTCGCTGGAATCTAGCTGCGACAACCTTCTTTAGTAATTGGATCAACTATGCGGTTTATCAAGAAACACCTTACCGCTTGGAAGAATTGGAAAAAGATATTTCATTTTATGGTTACCTATAAAGGGGAATTATGACATATTCACAAGCATTTAAGTATGGCAACTTGGTTCTTCCAAGTGCCTTGCTTTTTCATTATCATGAATTGTTTGACCAAGCAGATGACTACTTGGTTTGGCAGTTTTTCTTCCTTCAAAATACGACCGGTCAAGAGACCTTGACTCCTAATCAGATTGCTAGTCATCTGGGAAAAACGGTGACAGAGGTCAATCGGATTATGTCCAATTTGACCACCAAGGGACTTCTTCAATATCGGACCATTGAGCTCAATGGCGAGATTGAAGCCATCTTTGATGCGACCATTGCCCTGGAACGCTTGGATGAAATTTTAGAGGCTCAGACACAAGGGAAGACACAGAGTGCTCCTGCCAAGGGAAATGTCATCAAGGACTTGGTGGAAACCTTCCAACAGGAACTGGGACGACTCTTGACGCCTTTTGAGATTGAAGACTTGACCAAGACCGTGCGCGAAGATCAGACAGATCCAGATGTGATCAAGGCAGCATTACGAGAAGCTGTCTTTAACGGCAAGCCTCACTGGAAATATATCCAGGCTATTTTACGCAACTGGCGCAGTGAAGGCATCAACAGCCTGGCCCAAGTAGAGGCGAAACTACAAGAACGCGAGCAAGCCAACCCACGCAATGTAACGGTTTCAGACGATTTCTTGAAGGCCATGGATTTGTGGAAGGATTAAGAGGAGACGATTGATCAATTGAAATGGGGAGATAAAAACAGACGCAGACGATTTAGATGGCTCTATCCGACTATGTTAGTGGTCGGATTGTTTTTATTGTTTGGCATGATCAGCTTTTACTACGTACGGACCAACCTATTAACTTCGGGCCTGTACCCAGTAGAAGAGACTCTACTAGAGGCTGGCTATACCAAAACGAAGACAGGATTTCGTAAAAAAGATGCCAATGTAATCATTGACATCCAGTGGAACGCAAAAACAAAGGTATTTGATAAAAATCATTATCGCTTTAAAGCCCATCAAGAGACAACTTTCTGGAAGAAAACCTATGTGGATAAGGAAACACTTGAACGTTTGACCAATGGCCAGCTGTCTAACCAATATGGTTTCGTGCAGTACACCAAGG
>JBKXCY010000034.1:0-12183 GCA_046994005.1 Streptococcus sp. | reverse complement strand
AAGCACTGCTTTGAGGTTGTAGATAGAACTGACGAAGTCAGTAACATATATACGGTAAGGCGATGCTGACGTGGTTTGAATTTGATTTTCGAAGAGTATTACATGGATAGTATAATCCCTCCCCTTAGGTCAGAGTCAAGGCTTAACATAAAAAAAGTTTTCAGATAAAAAAGGCTTGAGTTGTTTCACAGCTTTTAACTCAAACCCTTTCTTTTTTATGGATGACTCACGATCAATTCTAAACCTTGTCCTTCCAAAGTCCAAGATTCAACATCGCTCGGTAAGATAAAGTGGCTTCCTTTTTGAATAGGATAATCCTTTCCATCTACCGTCAATTTCCCTTCTCCGGCTAAGACGCTTAACAAGCTGTAATCAGCAGTCTTTTCAAAATCAGCTTTTCCAGTCAGTTCCCACTTATAAACGGTGAAGAAATCACTGGCAACCAAGGTGGTCATTCGAAGATCATCGATCACAACTGTATCTGGATGGCTATTGGCAGGCTCTCCAATGTTCAAGACATCAATCGATTTTTCCAAGTGAAGTTCCCGCAAGTTTCCTTGAGCATCTTTGCGGTCAAAATCATAAACCCGGTAAGTGGTGTCACTCGACTGTTGAGTTTCAAGAATCAAAATTCCAGAACCAATGGCGTGCATGGTCCCGCTTGGCACATAGAAGAAATCTCCAGCCTTGACTGGAACTTTTGTCAGCAAGGCATCCCAGTTTTTATCTTCGATTTGCTGGCGGAGTTCTTCTTTTGACTCGGCATTGTGTCCATAGATAATCTCTGATCCTTCGTCAGCCGCAATCACATACCAACACTCGGTTTTTCCAAGTTCTCCCTCATGCTCCATGGCATAGGTATCATCCGGGTGCACCTGTACACTAAGCCAGTCGTTAGCATCCAAAATCTTTGTTAATAAAGGAAAGACAGGCTCTTTACGATTGCCGAATAATTCTCGGTGCTCTTGATAGAGCTGATCCAATCCCATTCCTTCGTATGGACCATTGGCCACTTTAGAAACGCCATGCGGATGGGCCGAAATCGCCCAAAATTCACCGACATGGTCACTCGGAATGTCGTAACCAAATTCCTCTTTTAGACGTGTTCCTCCCCAAATTTTTTCCTGCATCACTGAATGTAAAAATAATGGTTGTACCATAATATCCTCCTCACATTTCATGTTTCTATTATACAAAAAAAAGAAAGCTTTTGAAAGCCCTTCCTGATCGTTTCCTTTCTCGCCAGAATCTTCATTTTTGTGTATAATGGAAAAGATGACACTAAAAGAAAATATTATCCAACTGGCACATTCTATTGGGATTTCAAAAATTGGATTTACAACTGCTGATGACTTTGCTTATTTGGAAAAATCGCTCCGCTTGGCCGTTGAGGAAGGACGGAATTCTGGATTCGAGCATAAGAATATTGAAGAGCGCATCCACCCCAAATTAAGTCTCTCCTCCGCAAAGACGATCATCTCAATCGCTGTCGCCTACCCCCACAAACTCAAGCAACAACCTCAAAAAACAGCCTATAAAAGAGGAAAATTCACGCCCAACAGCTGGGGATTAGACTACCATTATGTCCTTCAAGACAAGCTCAACCGCTTAGCTGCTGGAATTGAAGAAATGACGCAAGATTTTGAATACAAGGGCATGGTCGATACTGGAGCACTGGTTGATACGGCTGTCGCCCAACGAGCTGGAATTGGCTTTATCGGAAAAAATGGCTTAGTCATTTCAAAAGAATACGGTTCTTACATGTTTTTGGGGGAATTGATTACCAATCTCGAAATTGAACCAGATCATCCTGTCGACTATGGTTGTGGAGACTGTCGACGTTGTTTAGATGCATGCCCAACCTCCTGCCTAATCGGAGATGGCTCTATGAATGCAAAACGCTGTTTGTCCTTCCAAACTCAGGACAAGGGCATGATGGACCTAGAATTTCGCAAGAAAATTAAAACGGTCATCTATGGATGTGACATCTGTCAGATTAGCTGCCCTTATAACAAAGGGCTGGATAATCCCTTGGCAACAGAAATCGATCCTGATCTGGCTCATCCAGAGTTGATTCCTTTTCTCGAGCTGTCAAACGGACAATTTAAGGAAAAATTCGGGCATGTTGCTGGAAGCTGGCGAGGCAAGAATATCCTCCAGCGCAATGCCATTATCGCACTAGCCAATGCCAATGACCGCTCAGCCATCCCTAAGCTCCTGAACATCATCGAGACCTCGCAAAATCAGATCCATATTGCAACGGCTATCTGGTCTTTAGGGCAACTGCTACGTGAAGTCACTCCAGACCTTGTTGAGCTCTTACGGAATATCAAACATCCGACTAATGCTATCATAGAAGAACGAACTGCTTTCTTTGAAAAATTCGGCATTCAAGCAGTTTCACAACTACAATGAAAAAACACTAAGGTTACAACCTTAGTGTTTTTTTAGTTCCTTCAAGAAATACCAGCTCCCCATTTCTACATTGTTAAAGCTAATCTCGTTAGAGTAGACTTCCTTGTAGCCATTTTTTGTATAAAAATAGACATTTCCCTTCGTATTGGTATAAAAGGCTAGTTTTTCTCCTTTAACCTCCTCCAAGAAAGGCTCAATTCCTTCTGTCATAAAGCGACTGCCATAGCCCTGCCGTTGATGTTTAGGGGCGACTGCGAGAAGCATTAAATACCAATCAAAGTCTACATTTTGCTCCAATTCCTTATCCGTGTCCTCCATAAATTTAAAGTAGGCCAACATATTCTTCAAGGAAATAAACTTGAGCAAACCCAATCCCCCATTTAAGAGATAGGCTCGAAAAGGAATCGGTCCCTTTTGTAACAAAGCAACTGCATAAATTTCATCGTTCTTTTCTGCCACAAGGCAAATATGGTGCTTGAGAAAAACCTTTACCAGGATGCGCATCATTGCCTCAACAAAGGCAGGATATTGCTTGGGATCCCGAACCAAATCCTTGATGACTTTTAAAAATAGATAGTCCTCAAAGGCTGTACTGGCTACTCGAACCACCTGATCCAGATCTGCTTTTTCTGCTTTTCTGTACTTCATCTTCTCTCCTATTCTAAGTCTACTTTCCAGTATACACTATCCCTCGCTCTTAGACAAAGGTCAATTTTCAGCAATTTGTTCATTCAAACCAGCAAAAAGAGTCCTCCCCAAACGAGTCCCAGCCCCCAAGCGACGAGAACATCCTTGGAATAATGAACCCCTCCAATAACTCGGACAAGGGCTAATAGAAGAGATAGGAGCATGGAGCACATTCCTAGAGAAAGCGACAACTGACAGACACACATGGAGATAATGGTCGCCGAAAATACATGTCGGCTAGGAAAGGAATGACCAGATGAATTCTTTTCTAATAAGGGTTGAATCTCCCATTTTTCATAAGGTCTTGGAACATTGACCCAATGACGAAAGAGGCTAAACAAGACAAAACCCGAAGCAGGGATCCAGATAAAAGGCCAGATTTCTCCCATTGAAGTTTTCTTTAAAAACAGCCAACAAAAGACCAGGCCGTAGATGCCTGGCATCACGAAAGTCAGGATTCGATTCATCCTTTGAAGAACCTGCACACGATGTGGCTTTCTCGTAAAAGGCAGGGTTAGCCAACGATAAAATTTCGGATAATCTTGAAGATTGGGCTTCATGTTGGCACTCCTGTCTATCATCTCATTTTTGTACTACTAGTATACGCGATCCTAAGAAAGCCTGTCAAGCCAGGCTTCTTTTTTATCCTTTCTTTCTTCTTTTTCACATGATTTAGCACTAAAATCTGATGATTTATCATTTTTCTGTCTCCAAGAAACGTCTTTTCCATTACTATTATCGATAAAAAAATGAGGCTGGGACAAAAGTCCTAGCCTCTTAATTGTTTTTGGATTGTCGAGCAAGACGCAGTGGTTGAGTGGGCTCTACTACGCTGATTTCATCAGCTTTTACAGCCCTACTCAACTGTGCGGAGGTGGGACGACGAAATCGAATTCTAACGAATTACCGATTTCTGTCCCACTCTCATTTTTTCACTTTGTATGTTACGCCCTTTGTATCTTGTCGGAATTGCGACAGGACGAAGGTGGATCGATATTATCCACCTGAGGAGTTAGTGAGTCGTGTCGGCAAGGCACCATTGTGCTTGCCGTTACACGAATTGAACACGCCCTAAATGCTGGGTGAAAAACGCTAACTATACTAGCACTAACTTCCAGACACAGTAGCTGATTGAACTCTTCTCTCGCTTGATAAGCTCGGAAGAATTCTAATCAGCCTTGTGGGGGTAGGACGGCGAAGCGTCCACAATCGTATAGCTTCTGTCCTACTCCCTATTTTCACTGTGCATTTTACGGGCTTTGTATCTTGATTTCATGCCACTTCTTCTGTGAATTGACTATTGTAGAGATCGGCATAGAAGCCATTTTGGCTCATGAGCTCTTGGTGGTTACCCTGCTCGATAATATTTCCATCTTTCATCACGAGAATCAGATCCGCATTACGGATAGTGGACAAGCGATGGGCAATGACAAAGGAGGTCCGGCCTTCCATGAGTTTGTCCATGGCTTTTTGAATCAACTCTTCTGTACGGGTATCGACAGATGAGGTTGCTTCATCCAAGATGAGGAGCGGGGCATCCTTCAAGAGGGCACGCGCAATGGTCAAGAGTTGCTTTTGACCGACGGACAAGGTGACAGAATCATCTAGCACGGTGTCATAACCATTCGGCAAGGTCCGAATAAAGTGATGGACCCCAACAGCTCGTGTTGCTGCTTCCACCGCTTCGTCTGAAATATCCGTTTGATTGAAGACCAGGTTTTCTCGAATAGTCCCTTCAAAGAGCCAGGTATCTTGTAAGACCATCGAAAAGGCATCATGAACTTCTTCTCGGCTCATGGCCTTAGTATCCACACCATCGATGGTAATTTTACCAGCTTGAATGTCGTAAAAACGCATCAAGAGATTGACCATGGTCGTCTTACCTGCACCTGTCGGACCAACAATGGCCACTTTTTGTCCAGGCTTCGCTTCAGCTGTAAAGTCATGGATAATAGTCTTGTCTGGTGAATAGCCAAAGCGAACATGCTCAAAGGTGACATGACCTTTTGGTGTTTCCAATTGACGTGTTTTTTGGGATTCCTCTTCCATTTCTTCTTCGTCTAAGAATTCAAAGACACGCCCCATAGCAGCACTGGCTGATTGCAATTGGGTAATTCCTTGGGCCATTTGACCAATTGGTTGGGTAAAGATGCGGACATAGGTCATAAAGGCCACAATGGTCCCGATGGTAATGTCTCCATTAATGGTGAGGACAGCCCCAACGATACAGACCATGACATAGCCGAAATTCCCTACAAACTGCATCAAGGGCATCATGATCCCAGAGAAGAATTGGGATTTCCACATGCTATGGTACAAATCTTGGTTGATGGCATCAAAATGATCTTTGGCCTGATGACGGCCATTATAGGAAATGACAACATTGTGGCCACTATAGATTTCTTCAACATAGCCTGAAACTTTGGCAAGATTATCTTGCTGCTGTTTAAACAAAGGCTGACTCTTGACCATAATAATGCTAGAAAGAGCAAAGCCACCAAAAACAGAAAGGATGGCGGTCAAAGCTAAATGCCAGTCCGTCTTAAACATCATAAAGATGGAGCCAATCAATAAGACAATAGAAGAGACCATTTGAACCAAGCTTTGGTTAAAGGATTGGGTCATCAAATCCACGTCATTGGTCACACGAGACAAGGTATCTCCTTGTTCATGGCTATCAAAATATTGGAGGGGCACGCGATTGATCTTCTCAGCAATGGCATTGCGCAAGCGTTCAGCGAAGCGCTGAATCATCGTTGAGATAATGAAACTACTGCTGTAGGACACCAGTGCTCCAACTCCATAAAGGATGGCTAAGGTCAGGGCAATCGAAGTGATCTTATCAATATCAATGGCGCCTCCCATCCCTTTTGTGATAGTATCCGTGATTTCTTTTAATTTATCCGGTCCAATAACCGTGATAATACTCGATACGACCGAAAAGAGGATAGCAACTAGGAAAAATAGGTGGAAGCCCTTCAAATAGGGAGAAAGTTGTCTCCAAAGGGACGATTCTTGTTTTGTTTTATGCATGTTCCAACTCCTCCTTAGACAATTGTGAATAGGCAATTTCTTGGTAGACTTCATTGGTCGCAAGCAATTCCTTGTGGGTACCTTGACCGACGACCTTCCCTTGATCCAAGACCAAAATCAAATCCGCATCCATAATGGTCGAAATCCGTTGCGCAACGATCAATTTGGTCGTATCTGCCAACTTTTCTTTTAGGGCTTGTCGCAAGATCCGATCTGTTTTATAATCCAGGGCTGAGAAGGAATCATCAAAGATGAGGATCTCGGGCTTGCGTGCAAGGGCACGCGCAATCGCCAAACGTTGACGTTGTCCTCCAGAGAAGTTGCTTCCTCCTTGCGCTACTTCTGTATCCAAGCCCTTCTCTTTTGCGGCAACAAACTCTTTGGCTTGGGCCAATTCAAGAGCTTTCCAGATGGCTTCATCCTCTAATTTTCCTTGGCTACTTTCCCCAAATTCCATATTGGAGCGAATCGTGCCACTAAAGAGCACTGCTTTTTGTGGAATGTAGCCGACTTTATTGTTCAATTCTTGGTGGCTATAGTCCTTGACATTCACCCCATCCACTAAGATCTTTCCTTCTGTCGCATCGTAAAAACGCGGGATTAAATTGACCAAAGTGGATTTACCAGAACCAGTTGATCCGATGAAGGCAACGGTTTGTCCTTTCTGAGCTGAGAAGGTCACGTGCTCAATCACAGCACGGGAAGTCCGTCCATATCGGAAGGAAACGTCTTGAAATTCTACACTTCCTTTTTCTCCAGACTCAGTCTTGGACTCAGATGGAAAATCAACAGACGGCTCTAGAGCCAAGACCTGATTAATCCGTTTTGCGGATACTAAGGCACGAGGCAGAATAATCAAGATGGCCACCATCATCATAAAGCCAATGACAACCTGCATGGCGTAAGAGGAGAAGGTGATCATATCGGAGAAGACCTTGGTCCGATCCGCTAATGCAGGACTGGTGAAGATCTTTGTAGGATCTTTTGGCATGGCGATATCATTGATCAAGTGCGCCCCAATCCAGTAGATAGCAAGGGTCAAACCACTTGATACCACTGTCATGACAGGGTTCATCAGAGACATCAAACGATAAACAAAGAGATTTAGACGGGTTAAGCCCTTGTTTTCCGTTTGGAATTTTTCATTTTGATACGCTTCTGCATTGTAGGCACGGACCACGCGCACCCCAGTCAAACTCTCCCGTGTCGTCGCATTCAAGGCATCGGTCAAACCCTGAACCTTTTGCTGGCGCGGAAAGGCAATCAGAACAAGAACAGAGAGAAGAATCAAGACCATCAAGACCGCAATCCCAACAGACGTTGTCCAGGCACTGCTCTTCCCCCAAATCTTGGTCAGAGCCCAAATCGCCATAATGGGACCACGCGTCACAACTTGCATCCCCATGACAATCATGATTTGTAACTGGGTCAAATCATTGGTTGTACGAGTTAAGAGAGAGGGAACGGAGAATTTCTTGATCTCGGCATCAGAGTAATCCATCACTTGATGGAAAATCTCTCCTCTAAGTCGCGTCGTAAAGCTGGCAGCGACTCTTGAAGCCAAAAAGCCCACAAAAACTGCCATCAAAAAGCTTCCAAAAGAGAAGAGCAACATCTTGCTTCCCGGATCCATAATATCAGAAACCTTGGTCCCATCCTTAGCTAAGAGGGTCGTGATATCAGATAAGTATTCAGGAGTCTTTAAATCCATCCAAACAGCCAGACAGATAAAGACCGTACTAAGGGCAATCATGCCCCATTCTTTGGCGGTTAACCGCCGAAACATATTGATCATTCCTCGCTCCTTTTTTTCATATTCTCATAAAATTGATGCATGACCTTGAAAAAGATGGCCAATTCTTCTTCTGATACACCAGCCATCATCTTCTGGTCCACTTCCTCAAAGAATTGCTTCATGTCATTCAAATTGGCTTTCACACTGTCTGTTAGGTAGACATACTTGGCCCGTTTATCGGTCGGACTAGCCTCTAAATAAATAAAGCCATTTTTCTCCATCCGCTTGATCAGGTTACTGGTCACTGATTTTGCGATATGAAGTTCCTGCTCAACATCCCGAATCAAGGTCACTTTTCCCTCCTTTTCACGATGAGATAAGAAGCTCAATACCTGACCTTGGGGTCCTGCGCTAAATTCAAGCCCCTGCTTCTTGGCCTCTCTTTCTACCATGAGGTGAATGAGATGGCCGATTTTTTTAAATTCTTGTAACGGTTTGTCCATCATTCCTCCAAATAGTTCTCATAAGAACTTTAAAGTTACTATGAGAACTATTTTAGCACAAAAAAGATCCCTGTCAAGAAAAAAGTTTCTATAAGAACTAAAAAATGGAGCCGAATCGACTCCATCCTTCATCTTTAGATAATAATGCCTTCTAGATGATCCATTTCATGCTGACAGATCTGGGCTGGAAAACCTGACAAACGAATCGTTTTTGCTTTCCAATTCACATCTCGATAGGCCACTGAAATCTCCTCATAACGAGTGGTTGGCCGAATCCCTACCAAGGATAAGCATCCTTCCTCTGTTTGGTAAGGCTTTTTCTTTTCAAGGAGAACAGGATTAAACAGGACCAGATTTTCACTTCCCATTCGGATGATAATCGCCCGTTTTTTCACCCCGATCATATTAGCCGCTAAACCCACACACTCAAGGAGATGAGCATTTAAGGTGTCCTGCAAATCCAAAGCCAAGGTGCGATCCTCAGGTGTCGCTTCTTCTGACTTTTGACCCAAGAATAAGACATCCTTTACAATATTCTTTTTCATTCCTTCCTCACTTCTTGATAGATAGACGAAAGAAGTGAGTGGGACAGAAATCGGTAATTCGTTAGAATTCGATTTCGTCGTCCCACCTCCGCACAGTTAAGGGCTGTAAAAGCTGATGAAATCAGCGTAGAGCCCACTCAACCACTGCGTCTTGCTCGACAATCCAAAAATAATTGAGAGGCTAGGACTTGTGTCCCAGCCTCCTCGCTCTTGTTTCTAACCTCTAAGAGACAATTGCTTCTTATTTTTTTAGCTTCTCGCTCACTTCTTTTGCAAGGACAAAGTTCCCCAAGGTCGCTGAACCATTGCCAGCAACTGCAGGTGTCACAATGTAATCTCTCACATCTGGTACAGGGAGGTAACCGTTCAAGAGAGCAGTAAATTTCGTGCGAACACGATCTAACATGTGTTGTTGAGCCATGACTCCTCCTCCAAAGACAATGACGTCTGGGCGGAAGGTAACTGTCGCATTCACTGCTGCTTGTGCGATGTAGTAGGCTTGAATATCCCATACATTGCTGTTGAGTTCAATGTTTTCCCCACGAATACCTGTACGAGCTTCGAGACTAGGACCAGCCGCAAGGCCTTCCAAACAGCCATTGTGGAAAGGACAAACACCCTTGAATTCTTTTTCCACATCCATTGGGTGTTGGGCCACATAGTAGTGCCCCATTTCTGGGTGCCCAGCTCCCCCGATAAACTCGCCACGTTGGATGACACCAGCTCCGATTCCTGTTCCGATTGTATAGTAAACCAAGTTTTCGATATGGCCACCCGCATTATTGCGTGCGACCACTTCGCCATAGGCAGAGCTATTCACATCTGTCGTGAAATAGATAGGTACATTCAAGGCACGACGGAAAGCCCCAACGATATCTACATTGGCCCAATTCGGTTTTGGAGTCGTTGTGATGAAACCATAAGTGTTTGAATTTGGATCGATATCAATTGGTCCAAATGAACCAATCGCAAGCCCAACTAAATCCTCAAATTTTGAGAAAAATTCAATACACTTATCAATCGTCTCAATTGGCTTGGTTGTTGGAAATTGTACTTTTTCCACAACATTATAGTTTTCATCACCAACCGCACAAACAAATTTTGTACCGCCAGCTTCCAAACTTCCATATAATTTTGTCATGTTGGCTCCTTTTTTATTATGAAAAATATCCTGTATTTATTATAGCATATTTTGTAGTCAATCTTTTTCTCTTCTCTAAAGAAAAAACACACCTTTTTTTGAGAAATAAAATTCAAGGACTGGAGATGATAGACCAGTCCTTGAGAACTTATTATTTCGATTAAGCTTTGACTTCGATGATCGCATCACCCTTCGCAACAGATCCAGTTGCAACAGGTGTGACAGAAGCAAAGTCAGCCGTGTTAGTGACGATCACCATAGTTGTGTCTTCAAGACCAGCTGCGGCAATTTTCGCTGCATCAAATGTACCAAGGACATCACCAGCTTTGACTTTATCGCCTTGAGCTACTTTTTGATCAAATCCTTCACCGTTCATTGATACTGTATCAATACCAACGTGGATCAAGATTTCAGCACCATTAGCTGTCTTCAAACCGTAAGCATGACCAGTTGCGAAAGCAATAGTTACTTCAGCATCTGCTGGTGCATAGACAACGCCTTCAGTTGGTTTGATGGCAATTCCTTGTCCCATCGCTCCACTTGAGAAGACAGGATCATTCACATCAGCAAGTGCTACAGCACTACCAACGATAGGAGAGATGATGGTTTCGTCTTGAAGAGATGCTGGAATAACTCCAGTTGTTTCTTCTTCAATAATTGCACCAGCTTCTTTGTCCTCTGCAGGAACTGATGAAGCTTCATCTTCATAACCAAACATATAAGTCAAACCGAAACTTAGTGCAGTTGTAAATACAACCATAAATACATATTTCAATAATTGACCATTTAGATAGAGAAGTGTACCTGGAATAATTGTAATACCAAATCCTGTACCAGCCAGATTTAACATAGATGCAATCCAACCACCTACAGCACCTGCTCCCAAAGCAATAACGAATGGTTTCACATAACGCAAGTTCACCCCGAAGATTGCAGGCTCAGTAATACCTAGCAAAGCAGAAATAGTTGCTGGGAATGCTAAAGCTTTCACTTTTTGAGATTTAGATTTTACTGCCACTGCTAAAGTAGCACCAGCTTGCGCAGTCATAGCTGCTGTAATGATTGCATTAAATGGATCTTTTTTATCTGCAGTAATTAATTGTGATTCAAGAAGATTAAAGATATGATGGACGCCAGTAACGACAATCAACTGATGAACCCCACCGATAAGAAGCCCTGCAAGTCCGAATGGTAAATTTAAAATAAACTTAGTTGCATTCAGTACATATTCTTCAATGCTGTGGAAGAATGGACCAATAATAAACAAAGCGAGGAATGACATGATTGTTAATGTGAATAATGGAACCAATAACAAATCTAAGACATCTGGAATTTTCTTATGGAGCCACTTTTCAAGTTTCGCACCAATTAGACCAACGAAGAAAGCGGGAAGAACTGAGTTCTGGAATCCAACCACATGATGGAAGATACCAAAGTATGTTGCTGCTTTAGAAGGATCTTCCGCTACAACCCACGCATTTGGAAGTGTCGGACTAACCATCATCAAACCAATTACAATCCCAAGAACAGGATTTCCTCCGAATACTCGGAACGCAGACCATGAAATCAAGGCTGGGAAGAAGGCAAACGCGGTATCAGTTAAAATTGTTGAATATGTATAAAAATCAGTAGATTTAAATGCGTCTGCTGTTGTACCAAACAAAGCCAAAACCTGGTCTTGAGCAATAGCACCGCGAATCCCCATAAACAATCCAGTTGCAACGATCGCTGGTAAAATTGGCACAAAAACGTCTCCAAAGGTACGGATCGCACGTTGGAACCAGTTTCCTTGTTTAGCAGCTTCAGCTTTCATTTCATCTTTTGATGATGTTGGTAAGCCAAGAGCTACTACTTCATCATAGATCTTGTTTACAGTACCAGTACCAAAGATGATTTGGTATTGACCTGAGTTAAAGAAAGCACCTTGTACTTTTTCAATGTTCTCAACAACATCTTTGTTGATTTTTGATTCATCTTTTACCATCACGCGAAGACGAGTCGCACAGTGAGCAACACTGCTAACGTTCTCAACCCCACCGATTGCATCGATGACCTGCTTTGCAATTTCTGTATTTGACATTTTGCAAAAATCTCCTTGTTTTTTTGTAATGTAAACGGTTAAAC
>JBKXCY010000033.1:0-12357 GCA_046994005.1 Streptococcus sp. | reverse complement strand
GATGAGGAGGTGGGGCTATGTTTATTGCCATGGATAACAATCAAAAGCGGTGGAACTGTATGGAAGAGATCCCAGCTGTGACAGAAGGTCCCTTCTATTGCTTAGCTTGTCATAGTCCAGTGCGTCTAAAAAATGGCTCGGTTCTACGGGCTCATTTTGCTCATGTAGAATTACAGCATTGTCCCTATCATCACGAAGCGGAGAGTTTTGAACATCTGGAATTGAAAGCCAGTCTTTATGACTGGGCCTCTAAGGAGTCTAAAACAGAGGTAGAAAGTTATTTAGCAGACTTTCAACAAATTGCCGATCTTTTGGTAGTAGACAAGAACTTAGCTTTGGAAGTGCAGTGCAGCTCCCTATCTTTAGAACGCTTGAAGGAGAGAAGCGATGCTTATCGATCCCATGGTTACCAGGTCTATTGGTTACTTGGTAAAAAGTTGTGGCTCAAGGAAAGACTGACAAAGCTACAGGCTGGTTTTCTTTATTTTAGTCAGAATCGCGGGTTCCATCTTTGGGAATTGGATCTGACAAAGAAAGAGTTACGTTTGCAATACCTCATCCATGAGGATTTGAGAGGGCGATTGCATTATCAAACAGAAGTTTTCCCTTTTGGTCAAAGGTCTTTACTGGAAGTCTTACGGACCCCTTATCTTTCGCAACCAATGCAGCAAATGGCAGTCGAGCTCGATCGGACATTTTTAACGTATATACAGCAGCAACTCTTTTATCGTCATCCAAAGTGGCTGAAGCTTCAGGAAGAACTCTATATGCAGGGACAACATCTGATGGAACTGGGGCTAGATTTCTTTTATCCTCTTTGTCGTCCGATCCTTTCACAGAACTTGCTCCAAATTAAAGAGGATGTAGAAGGTTACTACCAGCAATTTATGACCTATTATCAGTCGCAAGGAATCCAATCCGTTCAGATCCTTTATCCCCCACGTTTTTATGCTCAACAGAAAAGCTAACTTTCTAAGATAGAAATCCTCCCGAAATGTTCATTTTTGTCTATTAGAATAGACAATAAAAAAGAGCTGTTTTCATTTCGCTTTTTTAACTATACGGGCAAGAATTGAATACGGTTTTGAATATGGTTTTTATAAACTATTGAGAATTAACAAGTAACTATTAAAATTAGAAAGCCTTATTTTAAAAGCTTTTCAAGTATTAATAGAAATTAATAGAAAGCATTTTTCAAATATGCTAAAATAGAACCATTGGAGGATTAATCGAAATGGTAAAACAACGTAATGAAATTGATGAAAAATACCAATGGGATTTGTCGACAATTTTTGCGACAGATCAAGCTTGGGAAGAAGAAGCAGCTAGCTTAGCTGCAGATATTAAAGCAGCAAGCCACTATGCTGGCCATTTGTTGGATTCAGCGCAAACACTGTTGGATACAACCAATGCATATTTGGAATTGAGCCGTCGTTTAGAAAAAGTCTACGTCTATGCCCATATGAAAAATGACCAAGACACACGAGTGGCTAAATACCAAGAGTACCAATCAAAAGGGATGTCTCTTTATAGCTTGTTAGGTGAAACCTTTGCCTTCTATGAGCCTGAATTTATGGCCATTACGGATGAGCAGTACAAGGCCTTTGTGAGTGAAGTTCCAGCCTTGGAACAATATGGTCATTATTTTGATCGTTTGCTAGAGAAAAAAGAACATGTCTTGTCTCAAAAAGAAGAGGAATTACTTGCAGGAGCTGGTGAGATCTTTGCAGCTGGTGGTGAAACTTTTGAAATCTTGGACAATGCAGATATTGTTTTCCCAACTGTACATGATGACAAGGGTGAAGAAGTTCAATTAACCCATGGAAACTATATTTCTTTGGTAGAATCAAAAGATCGTGCCGTTCGTAAAGAAGCTTACGAAGGTCTCTACAAGGTCTATGAACAGTACCAACATACCTATGCTAAAACCTTGCAAACCAATGTGAAAGTTCACAACTTCAATGCCAAAGTTCGCAAATTCTCTTCTGCCCGTGAAGCGGCCCTTTCTGAAAACTTTGTACCAGAAAGTGTTTATGATAGCTTGGTAGCAGCTGTGAACAAACATTTGCCACTCTTGCAACGCTATGTGCAATTGCGCTCAAAAATTCTAGGAATCTCAGACTTGAAGATGTACGATATGTATACGCCATTATCCGATACAGACTACAAGTTTACCTATGAAGAATCGTTGGCCAAAGCAGAAGAAGTCTTGGCTGTTTTGGGTGAGGACTACCTTTCTCGTGTGAAACGTGCCTTTAGCGAACGGTGGATTGATGTGCATGTCAACCAAGGAAAACGCTCAGGTGCTTATTCAGGAGGTTCTTATGATACCAATGCCTTCATGTTGTTGAACTGGCAAGATACATTGGATAATCTCTTCACCTTAGTGCATGAAACTGGTCACAGTATGCATTCTAGCTATACCCGTGAAACCCAGCCTTATGTCTATGGGGACTATTCCATCTTCCTTGCTGAAATCGCCTCTACAACCAATGAAAATATCCTGACCGAACGTCTGTTAGAAGAAGTAGAAGACGATGCAACTCGTTTTGCTATTTTGAATCACTTCTTGGATGGCTTCCGTGGAACCGTCTTCCGTCAAACGCAGTTTGCTGAATTTGAGCATGCCATTCATAAAGCAGACAAAGAAGGTACCGTTTTGACTAGTGAGTTCTTGAACAACCTTTATGCAGAGCTCAATGAAAAATACTATGGTCTTTCAAAAGAAGACAACCCTGAGATCCAATATGAATGGGCTCGGATTCCTCACTTCTACTATAACTACTATGTCTTCCAATATTCAACAGGTTTTGCAGCAGCTTCAGCCTTAGCTGAAAAAATTGTTCATGGAACACAAGAAGATCGTGATAAATATATCGACTACTTGAAGGCTGGAAATTCTGACTATCCACTCAATGTCATCCGCAAAGCAGGTGTGGATATGGAAAAAGAAGACTACTTGGACGCAGCCTTTGCGGTCTTTGAACGTCGGTTGAATGAATTTGAAGCCCTAGTAGAAAAATTAGGACTCGCATAAGATGGTAGAGTCATATAGTAAAAATGCCAACCACAATATGCGCCGGCCAGTGGTTAAAGATGAGATCGTTGACTTTATGCGCACGCGTCAAAAACCGGTAGCAGGTGCCTTGGAGGAGTTAGAAGCATTCGCCCGCAAGGAAAATATTCCGATTATTCCGCATGAAACGGTAGCTTACTTTAGACTACTCCTGCAAGCCCTACAACCAAAGAAAATCCTGGAAATTGGGACAGCAATTGGATTTTCAGCGCTCTTAATGGCTGAAAATGCTCCCGATGCACAAATTACCACTATTGATCGGAATGAAGAGATGATTGGCTTTGCCAAGGAAAATCTGGCTAAATACGATCAAAGAAAACAAATCACCTTGCTTGAAGGAGATGCAGTAGATGTCTTGCAGGATTTAACAGAGACTTATGACTTTGTCTTTATGGACTCTGCTAAGTCTAAATACATCGTCTTTTTGCCACGAATTCTCGAACTCTTAGAGGTTGGGGGAATCGTGGTACTGGATGATATTTTCCAAGGAGGAGATGTTGCCAAGGACATCATGGAAGTGCGTCGTGGGCAACGAACCATTTACCGGGGGCTTCAGAATCTCTTTCATGCGACTCTCAATCATCCAGATTTGACCGCTAGTTTGGTGCCACTTGGAGATGGTATTTTGATGATTCGGAAAAATGCAGAGACGGTAACCTTGCCAGATCCTAGCTCTTTTTAGGTAAATTTAAGGTATTCTCTCTAATTTGTGGTAAAATAGAAGAAGTTTAAAAAGGAACGGAGAATAATTTTCATGAAGAAAAAACTTGTAGCGGGTGCTGTGACCTTGCTATCAGTCGTAACACTAGCAGCGTGTGCCAATGGCACAAACAAAGATATCGTGACCATGAAAGGGGACACGATCACAGTTTCTGATTTCTATAATGAAATCAAAACCAACCAAGGTGCTCAACAAGTTCTTTTCCAAATGACCATCAATAAAGTCTTTGAAAAAGAATATGGATCAAAAGTTTCTGATAAAGAAGTCGATAAAGAATTGGCTAAACAAAAGAAACAATTAGGTAACCAATTCGATGCATACTTGGCGCAACAAGGCTTGACGGAAGAAACAGCGAAGAAACAAATCCGTAGCAATATGTTGTTGGAATATGCAGTTAATCAAGCTGCGAAGAAGGATCTCAAGGATTCAGACTACAAGACAGCCTTTGAGTCCTATACACCTGAAGTAACAGCTCAAATTATCAAATTGGATTCAGAAGACAAAGCAAAAGAAGTATTGGAAGCGGCTAAAGCTGAAGGTGCAGACTTTGCTCAAATCGCCAAAGAAAATTCAACAGATACTGCTACAAAAGACAAAGGTGGCGAAGTCAAGTTCGATTCAGGAACAGCAGGTATCCCATCTCAAGTCAAAGAAGCTGCCTTTAAATTGGATGAAAACGGCATTTCAGATGTGATCACAGTTTCAGCAGGTCAAAACTATTCTGCTAGCTACTATATTGTCAAATTGAATAAGAAGACAGAAAAAGGCTCTGACTGGAAGAAATACGAAAAACGTCTGAAAGAGATCATTGTTGACGGTCGTAAGCAAGATACTAACTACATCCGTAGCATTATTGCAAAAGCGATGACCAATGCCAATATCAAGGTCAAAGATGATGCCTTCAAATCAACATTCAACCAATATTTGCAAAATATCGGTGTTGAAACAAGCGGTAGCAGCTCATCATCTAAAAAATAGTTGACGGTTCCTTTTGGAACTTGTATAATGAAATAGTTGAGAATAAATCATTGTTACTCGGAATCAGAGAAGTGGCGGGGGTGCGAGCCATGGAAGGGAAATGATTTTGCTACTCGGCTGAGACAATTGCATACAAAATGAAGAATGACAAGTTCATTGAATGAAGGTGGTACCGCGGTTTTTCGCCCTTCGTTTAGTGGCTTGTCTTTTGTTTGTGAATCGTTCTCTGAAGCTTTTCAAAGGAGATCAAAAGATGAGAACCTATCAAGTGAAACAAAAATTTCGATTGGGTGGCGAACGCTTCGATATCAAAGATGAGTTAGGAAATGTCGAATACCAGGTTGAGGGATCCTTTCTTAAGATTCCCAAGACTTTTACCATTTATGATAAGAATGGAGAAAAAGTTAGCCATATCACCAAAAAAACAATCAGCCTTCTTCCAAAATTTGAGGTTGAGTTGATGAATGGGGACCGCTTTTATATCCATAAAAAGCTGACGCTCTTTAGAGACAAATACGAAATCGAAGATTTGGGGCTTCGGGTGCAGGGAAATATCTGGGACCTGGAATTCAAATTGTTCGATGATCGGGATCAAATCGTCGCTGAGATTAGCAAAGAACTCTTTCATCTAACCTCTACTTATCAAGTATCGGTTTATGAGGATGAATACGCTGATTTAGTTATCTCTCTGTGTGTCGCTATCGATTATGTCGAAATGTTAGAAGCAGGCGCCAACTAATCTTATAAAAATTAGGAGAAAAATATGAAACAATTATCTAGTGCACAAGTCCGCCAAATGTGGCTTGATTTCTTGGCAAGCAAAGGCCACTCAGTAGAACCATCTGTTAGCTTGGTTCCTGTAAACGACCCAACCCTTTTGTGGATTAACTCAGGGGTTGCCACTCTTAAGAAATACTTTGATGGAACCATCAAACCTGAAAACCCACGGATTACCAATGCTCAAAAGGCTATTCGTACCAATGATATCGAAAACGTAGGGAAGACTGCTCGTCACCATACTATGTTTGAAATGTTGGGGAACTTCTCCATCGGGGATTACTTCCGTGATGAAGCCATCACTTGGGCTTATGAACTCTTGACAAGTCCAGAATGGTTTGACTTCCCCAAAGAAAAACTTTACATGACCTATTATCCAGATGATAAGGATTCATACAACCGTTGGATCGCTGTTGGTGTGGATCCAAGTCACTTGATTCCAATCGAAGACAACTTCTGGGAAATCGGTGCGGGACCTTCTGGACCAGATACTGAAATCTTCTTTGACCGTGGTGAAGCTTTTGACCCTGAAAATATTGGTCTTCGCTTGCTTGCAGAAGATATCGAAAACGACCGTTACATCGAAATCTGGAACATTGTTTTGTCACAATTTAACGCAGACCCTGCTGTTCCTCGTAGCGAATACAAGGAATTGCCACACAAGAACATTGATACGGGCGCTGGTTTAGAGCGTTTGGTAGCCGTTATCCAAGGGGCGAAGACCAACTTTGAAACAGACCTCTTCATGCCGATTATCCGTGAAGTTGAAAAGATGTCTGGTAAAACCTATGATCCAGATGGCGACAACATGAGCTTCAAGGTGATTGCAGACCACATCCGTTCGCTTTCATTTGCGATTGGAGATGGGGCTCTTCCTGGTAATGAAGGTCGCGGTTACGTTCTTCGTCGTCTCCTCCGTCGTGCTTCTATGCATGGTCAAAAATTGGGGATCGAAGGAACCTTCTTGTATAAATTGGTTCCAACCGTTGGGAAGATCATGGAAAGTTACTACCCAGAAGTACTTGAAAAACAAGACTTCATCGAAAAAATCATCAAGAGTGAAGAAGAATCTTTTGCTCGTACCTTGAACTCTGGTCAACACTTTGCCCAAACCATCGTTGAAGACTTGAAAGAAAAAGGCCAAACGGTTATCGCTGGTCAAGATGTCTTCAAACTCTATGATACATACGGATTCCCAGTAGAATTGACAGAAGAAATCGCCGAAGAAGCTGGAATGACAGTCGACCGTGAAGGTTTTGAAGCAGCCATGAAGGAACAACAAGAACGGGCGCGTGCATCTGCTGTCAAAGGTGGATCTATGGGGATGCAAAATGAAACCCTTCAAAACATTACAGTTGAAAGTAGCTTCAACTACAATGCTAGCCAATTGCCTTCTAAGTTGGTGGCTATCGTAGCGGATAATGCAGAAGTAGAAGCTGTATCTGAAGGGACTGCATCACTGATCTTTGCAGAAACTCCATTCTATGCTGAAATGGGTGGACAAGTTGCGGACCATGGTCAAATCTTGGATGCTGCAGGAAACGTCGTAGCGACTGTGACAGACGTTCAAAAAGCACCAAATGGACAACCACTTCATACTGTTGAAGTTCTTGCTCCTCTTGCCTTGAACCAAGAATACACCTTGGCTATCGATACCAATCGTCGTCATCGTGTCATGAAGAACCACACTGCAACTCACTTGCTCCATGCGGCTCTTCACAATATCCTTGGTAACCACGCAACCCAAGCAGGATCTCTCAACGAAGTAGAATTCCTTCGCTTTGACTTTACCCACTTCCAAGCCGTCACTCCTGAAGAGTTACGTGCGATTGAACAGCAAGTCAATGAAAAAATCTGGGAAGCGATCGCAATCAAGACAATTGAAACGGATATCGATACAGCTAAGGAAATGGGAGCAATGGCCCTCTTCGGTGAAAAATACGGTAAAAATGTCCGTGTAGTAACCATTGGTGACTATTCTATTGAGCTTTGTGGTGGTACCCATGTCGGCAATACTTCTGAAATTGGTCTCTTCAAGATTGTCAAAGAAGAAGGGATCGGATCAGGAACTCGTCGTATCTTGGCAGTAACTGGTAAGGAAGCCTTTGAAGCTTATCGTGAACAAGAAGATGCTCTGAAAGCAGTCGCAGCAACCTTGAAAGCACCTCAACTTAAGGAAGTCCCTCACAAGGTGGAAGGTCTTCAAGAACAACTCCGTCAATTGCAAAAAGAAAATGCAGAATTGAAGGAAAAAGCAGCAGCAGCGGCAGCAGGCGATGTCTTCAAGAATGTTCAAGAAGCAAACGGCCACCGTTACATTGCCAGCCAAGTTTCTGTTTCAGACGCAGGTGCTCTTCGTACCTTTGCGGATAACTGGAAACAAAAAGATTACTCTGATGTGCTTGTTCTTGTCGCAGCCATCGGTGACAAGGTCAATGTCCTTGTAGCCAGCAAGACAAAAGAAGTCCATGCAGGTAATGTGATCAAAGAATTGGCTCCAATCGTCGATGGACGTGGTGGTGGTAAACCAGACATGGCCATGGCAGGAGGAAGCAACCAAGCGAAGATCCAAGAATTGTTGGATGCCGTAGCAGGTAAATTGTAATAATAGGAGAGGTTGGATGTTTGTTCAACCTCTTTTTTCAAAAAAGAAGCAGATCCAATTAGAAAAAGATTGCAACAAAAAAACCTTTCCGTCTGGAAAGGTTTTTGTCTTATAGTCCGTAATTGTAATCGTCATCCTGCATGGCTTCTACTTCACCGAGAAGGTAACCATTTCCGACTTGAGAGAAGAAGTCGTGGTTAGAGGTACCGGTTGAGATTCCGTTCATGACGATTGGGTTAACGTCATCTGCTGAGTCTGGGAAAAGCGGATCTTGTCCCAAGTTCATGAGGGCTTTATTGGCGTTGTAGCGAAGGAAGGTCTTGACTTCCTCAGTCCAGCCCACACCGTCATAGAGGCTCTCTGTGTAGCCTTCTTCGTTTTCATAGAGGGTGTAGAGAAGATCATACATCCACTCTTTGAGTTTTTCTTGTTCTTCTTCTGGTAATTCGTTAAATCCAAGTTGGAACTTGTAGCCGATATAGGTTCCGTGAACTGATTCGTCCCGAATGATCAACTTGATGATTTCAGCTACGTTGGCCAATTTGTTGTTTCCAAGATAGTAGAGAGGTGTGAAGAAACCAGAGTAGAAGAGGAAGGTTTCAAGGAAAACGCTGGCTACTTTCTTTTCAAGAGGGGTCCCATTGAGGTAGATTTCGTTGATGATTTCTGCCTTCCTTTGAAGGAAAGGATTGGTGTTGGTCCATTCGAAAATCTCTTCGATTTCTGACTTGGTATTCAAAGTAGAAAAGATAGAAGAGTATGACTTAGCATGGACTGATTCCATAAATTGGATGTTGTTAAAGACAGCTTCTTCATGGGGAGTACGAATATCCGCACGAAGAGCCTGAACACCTGTTTCAGATTGCATGGTATCTAGAAGGGTTAATCCCCCAAAGACTTTACCCACTAGGTCTTTTTCTTTATTCGACAACTTTCTCCAGTCATCCAAGTCGTTTGACAAAGGGATACGTGTATCCAACCAGAATTGCTCTGTCAGTTTTTCCCAGGTCGATTTATCGATGACATCTTCGATCGCATTCCAGTTAATGGCTTTGTAGTATGTTTCCATTTGCATCACTTTCTTTTTCTATTCATTCAATCGTTACTATTCTACCATAAATTGATAGAATACCGCACAAAAAGTCGGCGAACCGACTTTTGATAGCTATCTAGGATAGCGGATTAGATGACACAGCTTTCACATTGGTTGGCGCCAACTTCTCCACCATCATCTGTAAAGGTACGGACGTAGTAGATAGACTTGATACCCTTGTTAAAGGCGTAGTTTCGAAGGATAGACAAGTCACGAGTGGTTTGTTTGTTTTCAGTTTTCCATTCGTAAAGTCCTTTTGGAATATCGCTGCGCATAAAGAGAGTCAGTGAAAGACCTTGGTCTACATGCTCAGTTGCAGCAGCATAGACATCGATGACTTTTCTCATATCCATGTCGTAGGCAGAAGTGTAGTAAGGAATCGTTTCCGTTGACAATCCTGCTGCAGGGTAGTAGATCTTACCGATTTTCTTCTCTTGACGTTCTTCAATCCGTTGTGTAATTGGGTGGATAGAAGCAGATACGTCATTGATGTAGCTGATAGATCCATTTGGTGCGACAGCCAAGCGGTTTTGGTGGTAAAGACCATCTGCTTGAACTTTAGCACGCAGTTCTGCCCAATCCTCTGCACTTGGGATAAAGATATCTTTAAAGAGTTCTTTGACGCGATCAGATTTTGGTACAAATTCTCCAGTCGTGTACTTATCAAAGTAAGTACCGTTGGCATAGTCTGATTTTTCGAAGTTGTGGAAGGTAACACCACGTTCGCGCGCAATGTTATTTGATTCTACGAGAGTCCAGTAGTTCATGAGCATGAAGTAGATACTTGTGAACTCAACAGACTCAGGTGATCCGTATTCAATCAATTGTTGCGCAAGGTAGCTGTGAAGTCCCATAGCTCCAAGTCCGAACGAATGCGCCAGTTTATTTCCGTGGTCAATAGTTGGAACGGCTACGATATGAGAGCTATCTGTAACGAAGGTCAAAGCACGAACCATGGCACGAATCGAACGACCAAAATCAGGTGAAGTCATCATGTTAACTACGTTGGTTGAACCAAGGTTACATGAGACGTCTGTTCCCATTTGGACAAATTCTTGGGCATCGTTGATCAAGCTTGGTTCTTGAACCTGGAGGATCTCTGAACACAAGTTACTCATGATGATTTTTCCATCAACAGGGTTTGCCCGGTTAGCAGTATCAATGTTGACTACATATGGATAGCCAGATTCTTGTTGCAATTTAGAAATTTCAGTTTCTAAATCACGTGCCTTAATTTTTGTCTTGCGGATATTTGGATTAGCAACCAACTCATCGTATTTTTCAGTGATGTCGATGTAGTTAAATGGTACTCCGTATTCACGTTCCACAGAGTATGGGCTGAAGAGGTACATTTCTTCATTTTTACGAGCCAATTCATAGAATTTGTCTGGCACGACTACCCCAAGTGAGAGAGTCTTCACCCGAACTTTTTCATCAGCATTTTCTTTCTTAGTAGAAAGAAAGGCAATGATGTCTGGGTGGAAGACGTTGAGGTAAACCACCCCAGCCCCTTGGCGTTGTCCCAATTGGTTAGAGTAAGAGAAGCTATCTTCAAAGAGTTTCATAACAGGTACGACCCCAGAAGCGGCTCCTTCATACCCTTTGATTGGTGCTCCAGCTTCACGAAGGTTGCTGAGGGAAATCCCAACCCCACCACCGATACGTGAAAGTTGAAGGGCAGAGTTGATGGAACGTCCGATCGCATTCATATCATCAGTTACTTGGATCAAGAAACATGAAACCAATTCTCCACGGCGGGCACGACCAGCATTTAAGAAAGAAGGAGTAGCTGGTTGGTAGCGTTGGTGGATAATTTCGTTTGCGATGTCTCGTGCGATAGCTTCATTTCCATCTGCAAAATAGAGAGCATTGAAGAAGACACGGTCTTCCATGCTTTCAAGATAGTATTCTCCATCATTTGTTTTCAAAGCGTATTGGTTATAGAATTTGTAGGCCGCCATGAAGGACTTGAATTGGAAGTTTTGGTCTTTGATAAATTGGGCCAATTCCTCTAAAAATTCAGGACGGTATTTCTCGATAAAAGCTCTCTCAATGTAATTGTGCTCGAGAAGGTACTGAATCTTGTCTGTAATCGAGTCAAAGGCTTTAGTATTTGGTACAACATTTTCTTTAAAGAACGCATCCAAAGCTTCTTTATCTTTATGAAGCATGATTTGGCCGTTTACTGGACGGTTGATTTCATTGTTAAGACGAAAATACGTCACATCTTCAAGAGATTTTAATCCCATAATAATCCTTTTCTAGTTCAAAAAATGAAGAGGAGAAGTCCTCTCTTTCCAAGTAAAAAGTCTAGTGTTAGGTTGCTAACGCTAGACCCTATTTAAGCAAAATACTGTGTTTATTATGAAAGTTTCTTCAACTTAGCTGGTTGAAAACCAGAAAATACTTCATCCGGTGTTTGAATTACTGGAGCAGCATTGAAGCCAAGGTTCTTAACATGCTCTACAAATTCTGGCTGTTCATCTAAGTTAATTTCGCGGTATTCCACATGATTGCTATCGAGGAATCGCTTGGTCATTTTGCATTGAACACAATTATTTTTTGAATAAATGGTTACCATTTCTTTTCCGTTCTCCTATCGAAATATAAATCTGTAAACAGTATAAACAAAATCCAGCAACTTGTCAACAAAATAAAACTAAATATTGTGCAAAGATATGAAATGGAGTTTTCAAAGCACAATATATTGTGGTGAGTGAAAAGTGTGAAAATCGAAGAAATGGGATAGGAATAGGCTTTAAAGCATCTTTAATTAGTTATAATTTTTTGGTGAATCAATATCCTGTGGTTCAAGAGCTTCTTTTCATTGAAAGCGGAGGAAAATGTTACTTATAATATAGTAGAAAATTGAAAAGATATTTTCTCTGTTCTTCAGGTGCTTCTTAAAATGTATCTAAATTGGGATTTTTCGCAGTCTTTTTCTGTAAGTCAGTGATAAAAATCTTGAAAAAAATTTCAAAAGATGATATAATACCAAATTGTAAGGGTTATCAAAAGGTAACTCAAAACTATTTTTAAAAAGGAGAGTCCAATTATGGCTTCTAAAGATTTCCACATTGTGGCAGAAACAGGTATCCACGCACGTC